>NZ_BAAGPR010000051.1:0-51971 GCF_054783955.1 Streptomyces mayteni
AGTTGCCAGACATATTTGTCTTCCTAAGACCGCTTGGCCTCCGACTTCCCGGCGCAGCAGCCGCAGCGCGGCCAGCGCCGCGGCGGCGGCCGCGGGGGCGAGCCCGGTGTCGAACACGAAGGTGCGCGCCGCGTTGACCAGGTGCTCGATGACCCGGGCCGGGCCGAGCACGGCGCCGCCCTGGCTGCCAAGGGCCTTGGAGAGGGTCACCGTGGCCACCACGTCGAGCGCACCTGCCAGGCCGGCGGCGGCCGTCGCGCCGCGGCCGCCGTCGCCCAGCACGCCGAGGCTGTGCGCCTCGTCCACCACGAGCGCGGCGCCGGCCGCCCGGCACGTCGCAGCGAGCGCGCCGAGCGGGGCGAGGTCGCCGTCCACCGAGAACACGGCGTCGGAGACGGCCAACGCGCGCCGCCCGTCCCGCCCGTCGAGGGCCTTGCGGAACGCGGCCGGCTCGGCGTGCGGCACCACCGCGATCTCGGCGCGGGAGAGCCGGCAGCCGTCGATCAGCGAGGCGTGGTTGCCGGCGTCGGAGACGATCAGCGCGTCCCGGCCGCCGAGCGCGGTGAGCGCGGCCAGGTTGGCGGCGTAGCCGGAGGAGAAGACGAGGGCGGCCTGGTAGCCGCAGAACTCGGCGAGTTCGGCTTCGAGTTCGGCGTGCAGCTCGGTCGAGCCCGTCACCAGCCGGGAGCCGGTGGCGCCGCCGCCCCAGCGGCGCGCGGCCTCGGCCGCCGCCTCGACCACCGCCGGGTGGCGGGCGAGGCCGAGATAGTCGTTCCCGGCCAGATCCAGGACGGTGGACTCGGCGGCGCGCGGGCGCAGTCGACGGGTGAGGCCGGCGCGCTCGCGCCGCTCGGCGACGGCGTCGAGCCAGTCGAAGACGCGTCCTGACGAGTGGTCATCCCGCACGGCCGCCCCCCTGGGATTGTTGAGTACCCATAAAACGTAACCCGCGTCCGCCCCCTGAAACAGGAGGCTGTGGACACAGTCCCCCGTGACGCTTTATGCACTTCCTCCTTTGCCGTGCGGGGCGCCGCTGCGCCAGGATCGTCACCATGGACCTGCTCGACAGCCTGGTGGCCAAGGGGCTCAGCCGTGAACTGCCGACCCGCGAGGAGGCGTTGGCCGTGCTGGCCACGTCGGACGAGGAGCTGTTGGACGTCGTCGCGGCGGCCGGCAGGGTGCGCCGCGGGTGGTTCGGGCGGCGCGTCAAGCTCAACTACCTGGTGAACGTGAAGTCCGGTCTCTGCCCCGAGGACTGCTCCTACTGCTCGCAGCGGCTCGGCTCCCGGGCCGGGATCCTCAAGTACACCTGGCTGAAGCCGGATCAGGCGGCGGACGTGGCCAGCGCCGGGGTGGTGGGCGGCGCCAAGCGGGTCTGCCTGGTGGCCAGCGGTCGTGGCCCGACGGACGGCGACGTGAACCGGCTGACCGACATGGTCGCGGCCATCCGCGAGCGGCACGCCGACGTGGAGGTGTGCGCGTGCCTCGGGCTGCTCTCCGACGGCCAGGCCGACCGGCTGCGCGAGGCGGGCGTCGACGCCTACAACCACAACCTGAACTCGGCCGAGGCGACCTACGGCGACATCTGCACCACCCACGGGTTCGAGGACCGGGTGTCGACCGTGCGGCGGGCCAAGTCCGCGGGTCTCTCGGCCTGTTCCGGGGTGATCGCGGGGATGGGCGAGAGCGACGAGGACCTGGTGGACGTGGTCTTCGCGCTCCGCGAGCTCGATGCCGACTCGGTGCCGGTCAACTTCCTCATCCCGTTCGAGGGCACCCCGCTCGCCAAGCGGTGGGACCTCACCCCGCAGCGCTGCCTGCGGATCCTGGCGATGGTGCGCTTCGTCCACCCCGACGCCGAGGTGCGGATCGCGGGCGGCCGGGAGATCCACCTGCGATCGCTCCAGCCGCTCGCCCTGCACCTGGCCAACTCCGTCTTCCTCGGCGACTACCTCACCAGCGAGGGCCAGGCCGGCCAGGCGGACCTGGACATGATCGCGGACGCCGGCTTCGAGGTGGAGGGCGCGGACACCAGGACGCTGCCGGCGCACCGGGCCGAGCTGGTCGCCGTCCGCCGCCGCGGCGCCGGCACCCGGGTGCCGCCGAATGCCTGACGACATCCCCGACACGACGAGGGAGTTGCTGGAACTCGACCGGCGGCACGTCTGGCACCCGTACGCCCCGATGCCCGGCGCGACGGCGCCGCTGCTGGTCGAGTCGGCGTCCGGGGTGCGGCTGCGGCTCGCCGAACCCGCCAACGGGCAGCGCGAGTTGGTGGACGGCATGGCGTCCTGGTGGTCGGCGCTGCACGGCTACAACCACCCGGTGCTCAACGCCGCGGCGCGAGGGCAGCTGGAGCGGATGAGCCACGTGATGTTCGGCGGGCTGACCCACGAGCCCGCGGTGCGGCTCGCCACCCGGCTCGTCGAGATCACGCCGGCGCCCCTCGAGCACGTCTTCCTCGCCGACTCGGGCTCGGTGTCGGTCGAGGTGGCCATCAAGATGTGCCTCCAGTACTGGCGTTCCGTCGGCAGGCCGGCCAAGCGACGGCTCCTCACCTGGCGCGGCGGCTACCACGGCGACACCTGGCACCCGATGTCGGTCTGCGATCCGGACGGCGGGATGCACCGGCTGTGGTCGGGCGGGCTGCCCGCGCAGGTCTTCGCGGACGCTCCGCCGGCCGGCTTCGACGCCGATCCGGAACCGGGCTACGCACGGTCACTGCGCGAGCTGATCGCCCGCCACGCGCCGGAGTTGGCGGCGGTGATCGTCGAACCCGTGGTGCAGAACGCGGGCGGCATGCGGTTCCACTCCCCCGGATATCTGCGGGTGTTGCGCGAGGCGTGCGACGAACACGGCGTGCTGCTGGTGTTCGACGAGATCGCCACCGGCTTCGGCCGCACCGGCGGGGTGCTGTTCGCGGCCGACCACGCGGGCGTCGCGCCCGATGTGATGTGCGTGGGCAAGGCGTTGACGGGCGGCTACCTGTCGATGGCGGCCGCGCTGTGCGTCTCCCGGGTCGCCGATGGCATCTCGCGCGGCGAGTTCCCGGTGTTGGCGCACGGCCCGACGTTCATGGCCAACCCGTTGGCCGCGGCCGTCGCCAACGCCTCGGTCGACCTGCTGCTCGCCCAGGACTGGGCGGCGGAGGTGAAGCGGATCGAGACCGGTCTGGTGGGCGGCCTCGCGCCGGCGGCCGAGCTTCCCGGGGTGCGGGACGTCCGGGTGCTCGGCGCGATCGGCGTGGTGCAGCTCGACCATCCGGTGGACCTGGCCGCGGCGACGGCGGCCGCGGTGTCGGAGGGCGTCTGGCTGCGGCCGTTCGGCGACCTCGTCTACACGATGCCGCCGTACGTGACCGACGACGCGGACCTCGCGCTGATCTGCCGGGCCGCGTGCGCGGCGGCCCGAGCGGGCTGAGGGGAGTTCCGCCATGACCAGCGCCTTCCTGTTCGTCACCGGCACCGGCACCGAGATCGGCAAGACGGTGGCCACGGCCGCGATCGCGGCCGTGGCCAGGGCCGCCGGGCGCTCGGTGGCCGTGCTGAAACCGGCGCAGACCGGGCTGACGGCGGGTCAGCCGGGCGACGTGGCCGAGGTGGCCAGGCTCGCCGGCCCACTCGCCGGCGTCGAACTCGCCCGCTACCCCGACCCGTTGGCGCCGGCGACGGCCGCCCGCCTGGCCGGGCTGCCGCCGGTCGGCCCCGCCGAGGTGGCCAAGGCCGCCGAGGCCCTGGCCGAGGACCACGACCTGGTGCTGGTGGAGGGCGCCGGCGGCCTGCTGGTGTGGTTCGACGAGTCGGGCAACACCCTCGCCGACGCCGCGAGCCGGCTCGACGCGCCCGTCCTCGTGGTGACGACGGCCGGCCTCGGCACCCTCAACACGACGGCCCTGACCGCCGAGGCGCTGCGCGCCAGGCGGCTGGCCTGCCCCGGCGTACTCGTCGGCAGCTGGCCGGCCGAGCCCGACCTGGCGGCCCGCTGCAACCTCGACGACCTGCCGTCCGTCGCGGAGGCGCCCCTCCTCGGCGTCCTCCCCGCCGGCGCCGGCGGGCTGGCGCCGCGCGCCTTCCGGGAGCGCGCCCGCGGCTGGCTTGGCCCGGCCCTCGGCGGCCACTGGAGCCGCTGACCCACCCGCCGGCCGCCGGCACTGCCGAGCGGCGGCGGGGTCACGTCAGGCGACGGCGGTCCCCTCCAACTCGACCAGCTGGCCCGGGATCGCCAGCCGCGTCACCCCGAGCATCGTGGTGGTCGGCGCCACCCCGGCGGCCCCCAACCGCGATGCCAGCACGCCGTAGTGCTGGAAGAGCAGATCGACGTCGGTGGTGTAGACGTTGAGCCGGACGAGGTTCGCGAGGGACATGCCGGCCTCGCCGAGCACGGCCTCCAGGTTGTCGACGCTCAGCGCCAGTTGGGCCGCCAGGTCCCCTTCGTGCTGGGGCTTGCCCTCCCGGCTCATCGCGGTCTGCCCCGAGCAGTACAGGGTGCGGGTGTGCCCGGAGACGACCTCCCCCTGGTTGAATCCCAGCTCCGTCGACCACGTCACCGGGTTGACCGCCGTTCGTTCCATCGCCACATCGGCTCCATTCGATTCGTGGGGCGTGCCCGCGCCCACCGGCGCGGTGCCCGCCCGCCTCGGACGTCGTGTGGAGAGCCTCGCAACGAAAGCACGACATCCTGTGTCGTGTATTCGGATACGGTTCTCGGATGCGCGCCGACCGGTTGGTCTCGCTGGTACTGCTGCTCCGCCAGCGCGGTCGGCTGTCCGCGACCACGCTGGCCCGCGAGCTCGAGGTGTCCACCCGCACCGTGCTGCGGGACATCGACGCGCTGTCCGCCGCCGGCGTCCCCGTCTACGCCGAACGCGGCAGGCACGGCGGTTTCGCGCTGCTGCCCGGTTTCCAGACGGAGCTCACCGGGCTGAACCACGACGAGGCGCTCGCCCTGCTGGTCGCCGGATCGCGGCGTGGCGCGCAGGTGTTCGGCCTCGGCTCGGCGCTCGCCTCGGCCATGCTCAAGGTGGTCGACGCGCTGCCGGAAGGCCATCGGGACACCGCGGCCGGCGCGGCGCGGCGGCTGCTCATCGACCCGGAGACCGACCTCCTCTCGCGTCGGGTGTCGGCCGAGGAGGTGCCGGACGCCGTGGTGGCCGAGATCCGGCGCGCGGTGTTCGCGGGACACCGGCTGCGCATCCGGTACGCGGCCGTCGACCAGACCCCGAAGTGGCGCACCGTGGACCCGGTCGGCCTGGTCACCGTCCGCGGCCAGGGCTACCTGCTGGCGACGAGGTCGGGCGCGGACCGCACCTACCGGCTGTCCCGCGTCCTGGCCGCCGAGGAACTCGACGAACCGGCACACCGTCCCGACCGGGTGGATCTCGACCGGGCCTGGCGGGAACGCAGCACGCGGTTCCGTGCCGGCGGCGATCAGGTCGCCGTGCTGGTGCGGCTGAACCCGACGCGGCGCGCGGAACTGGTGGCCACCGCGCTGGCCGTCGTCACCGAGGAGCCGGACGCGGACGGCTGGCTGCGGCTCGGGGTGACCTTCCAGGACGCGCGGCACGCCGAGTGGGCGCTGTGGCAGTTGGCCACGGACGCGGAGGCCCTCGACCCGCCGTGGTTGCGCAGCTCCCTGCGCGACCGCGCCGCCGCGATCGCGACCCGGTACGGAGCGCCGTAGGACGGCGCGACGGCGGGTACGCCGCGCAGCGGCGGACGCACGGAAAGTTCCCGGTCCAGGACTCTTGCCCGCGCCGCTTACCCCCGCTTAACATCCCGTCCACACGATCGAATCGATTCGACGAATCGATTCGACAACGCACCGTAGGTACGGGCAGGGCACCGCGAAGGAGCGGGAATGGTCACGATCAAGGATGTCGCGGAGCGCGCGGGCGTCGCCCCGAGCACCGTGAGTTACGTCCTCAGCGGTTCCCGCAAGATCTCGGACCGGACCCGGAGCGCGGTGCAGGAGGCCATCGCCGAACTCGGGTACCACCCGCGCGCCAGCGCGCGCACGCTGCGCAGCGCCCGCAGCGAGGTGCTGGTGCTCGCCGTGCCGCGGGAGCCGGGGAAGTACCGGGCGATGGACGGCCGGTTCGCCATCGAGATCAGCGACGCGGCCCGGAGCCACGGCTACGACGTGCTGATGATGACCGAGCCCGACGGCGTCGAGGGGCTGCGCCGGATCGCCCGCAGCGGGCTAGCCGACGCGGCGATCCTGATGGCCGTCCGCGAGGCGGACCCCCGCGTCGTCGCGCTCCGCGAGTTCGACTTCCCGACCGCGCTGCTCGGCCACGGCGACGAGCGCGACGAGACCGAGGTGCCCTGGGTGGACCTCGACTGGGAGGCGGCCGTCGCCCTCGCCGTGCGGGAGTGCGTCGCGGCCGGCCACCAGCGGATCGTCTTCTGGGCTTCGGCCGAGCACGAGATCGCGGCCCGCCGCGGCTACGCCATGCACGGCCTGGACGGGGCCAGGGCCGCCGCCCGGGAGACCGGCGCCGACGTCCGCGTGCACCCGTCGACCGCGGACCCCGAGCTGCTGCGGGCCAGGCTGCGCGACGTGCTCGCGGCCCGGCCGGCGCCCACCGCGCTGGTGGTCCAGCACCTGATCCCGCTGCCCCTGCTGCTCGACGAGATCGCCGCGCTCGGCCTGCGGGTGCCCGACGACCTGGCCGTGGTGCTGGTCGGCAGCATCCCCGACGAGCCGTCGCTGATGACGCTGCCCCGCATCGACCTGCCCGTGAGCCAGATGGCGGCCGCCGTCGCCCAGCTCGCGGTCCAAGCGATCGGCGCCCAGGGCGAGCCGGGGGTTCCCGCGCCGCACGAGCTGATGTCCCCGGGGATGGCCCCGGGGCCCGTCATCGCCAAGCCGTCCCCCTCCCGCTGATCCACCACAGTGTCGTGAAACGGAGACCACCAAGCCCATGCGATCCAGGCCCATACGATCGAGAGCGCGGCGCATACCGGTGCCCGCCGCGGCGTTGACCATGGCGGGTGCCATGGCCGCGTTCGGGCTCACCGGTTGTGCCGCGCAGCCAGAACCGGACACGGTCACCGTGCTCAACTCGGCCACGGACACGGCGGAGCACGAGGCCAACCAGGACTTCTTCGACCGGTGCGCCGAGCCGCTCGGCCTGCGCGTCGAGCAGATCAGCGTGCCGGCCGACCAGGTCGCGTCCAAGGCGCTGCGGATGGCGTCGTCCGACTCGCTCACCGACATCCTGGAGCTCGACGGCTCGCAGGTGCCGCAGTTCGCCGAGACCGACGGGCTGCTGCCGATCGGGGAGGCCGGCGTCGACACCTCGGTGTTCTCGGACAGCGCCAACTCCCTGGGCTCCTTCGACGGCGCCCAGTACGGCGTGGCCCGCTCGGTGAACTCGCTCGCGCTGATCTACAACGTCGACCTGCTGGCCGAGGCCGGCCTCGAACCGCCCACCACCTGGGACGAGTTGGAGACCACCGCCGCCGCGCTCACCCAGGGCGACACCTACGGCATGGCGTTCAGCGCCAGCCCCAACGCGGACGGCGTCTACCAGTTCCTGCCGTTCTTCTGGTCGGCCGGCGGCGACGAGGCCCACCTGGACGACGGCGCCGGGGTGCCGGCGCTCCAGCTGTGGAAGGACCTGGTCGACGCCGGTTCCGCCTCCCGCTCGGTGGTCAACTGGAACCAGCAGGACGTCAACGACCAGTTCATCTCCGGCCGGGCCGCGATGATGATCAACGGCCCCTGGCAGGTGCCGGTGCTCGACGGTCAGGACGACGTCGACTGGGCGGTCGCCAGCATCCCGGTGCCGCAGGCCGGCCAGGACCCGGTGCCGCCGATCGGCGGCACCGTGATGACGGTGCCGCGCAACGACGACGACCCCGAGCGGGTGAGCAACGCGGGCCGCATCCTGAGCTGCCTCAACTCCGAGGAGAACCAGCTGGCCTGGGGCGAGCGCGTGAACAACGTGCCGACCAGGGCGGAGGCCGCGCAGGCGTACCGCGAGGAGAACCCGAAGCTGGCGCCGTTCGCCGACCTGGTGCTCACCGCGCGCTCACGCACCGCCGAGGTCGGCACCCGCTGGCCGGTGGTCGGCGACGCGCTGGCCGGCGCCTTCCAGTCCGTGCTGACCGGCAGGTCCTCGCCAGAGCAGGCGTTGGACGCGGCCCAGAGCCAGGCCTCGGCCGGAGAGTGAGGACGACGCCATGACGATCACCTCCCTTCCCACGGAGGACCGGGCGCCCGAGCGGCGCGCCGTGGCCTCCCGCTCCGGGGCCGGCCGGCGCCGGCTCTACCAGTGGCTCTTCGTCGCGCCCGCGCTGCTCTACCTGCTGGCGTTCTTCGGCTATCCGCTGGTCCGCAACGTGCTGATGAGCTTCCAGGAGTTCACGCCGCGGACGTACTTCACCGGCGAGGCGCCGTTCAACGGCCTGGACAACTGGCGCGGGGTCCTCGACAACGAGCTGTTCGGCGACGCGCTGTGGCAGACGATCCTGTTCACGGTGGGTTCGCTGGTCGGCCAGTTCACGATCGGCCTCGCCCTCGCGGTGTTCTTCTCGCGCCGCTTCCACCTCTCCGGCGTGATCCGGGCCGTGCTGCTGCTGCCGTGGCTGGTGCCGATGGTGGTGTCGGCCGTGGTCTGGCGGCGGATCATGGACGAGGACCACGGGATCCTGAACAGCTTCCTCGAGACGCTCCACCTGTCGGGTGACGGGGTGTCGTGGCTGAGCAGCCCGAGCGTGGCGCTGCTGTCGGCGATCCTGGTGAACATCTGGATCGGCATCCCGTTCAACATGGTGATCCTCTACGGCGGGCTCCAGGAGATCCCGCGCGAGCTGTACGAGGCGGCGGCGCTGGACGGCGCCGGGCCGTGGCGGACGTTCCGCTCCATCACGCTGCCGATGCTGCGCCCGGTGGTCACGGTGGTGCTGGTGCTCGGCTTCATGTCGACGATCAAGATCCTCGACCTGATCCTGGCGCTGACGGGCGGCGGCCCGGCCGACTCGACGCAGACGCTCGGCACGCTCACCTACCAACTGTCGTTCCTCCAGCTCGACTTCGGCCAGGGCGCGGTCGTCGGCAACGTCCTCATCCTCATCAGCGCCGTCTTCGCGGTGCTGTACCTGCGGATCAACCGCAGCGACAACCCGCAGGGAAGGTGACGGCGATGCTTCGCACTCCCGTGCACGGCTCCCCCGCCCGCTCCCGGGCACGCCGCGCCTGGAACACGGCCGCCGCGCTGCTGATCCTGGCCGTGATGCTGTTCCCGGTGTACTGGATGGTCTCCACCTCGCTCCAGCCGCACTCCAGCATCGCCTCGGCCGACCTGTTCCCGACCTCGCCGAGCTTCGAGAACTTCTCGGCGGCGCTGGACAGTCAGGGCGGCTCGCTGGTGACCAGCCTCGTGGTGTCGCTCGGCGCGGTCGTGGTCTGTCTGGCGCTGGCGGCGCCGGCCGCCTACGGTCTGGCCCAGTTCGGGCTCCGGGGCAGCCGGGGCATCGTGTTCGGCACGCTGATCACCCAGATGGTGCCGGGCATCGTGGTGGCGAACGCGCTCTACAGCGCGTACGCGGAGCTCGGCCTGGTCAACTCCTATCTGGGGCTGATCCTCGCCGACGCCTCGCTCGGGCTGCCGTTCGCGATCGTGCTGCTGCGGGCGTTCATGGTGTCGATCCCGACCGAGGTGGTCGAGGCGGCGATGGTGGACGGCGCCAACCGGTTCACCGCCTTCGTCCGCATCGTGCTGCCGATGAGCCGCAACGCGCTGATCACCTCTGGCCTGTTCGCGTTCCTCTTCGCCTGGGCCGACTTCATCTTCGCGCTGACGCTGAACACGACGGACGACGTGCGCCCCGTGACGCTGGGCATCTATCAGTTCATCGGCGCCCATGTCAGCGACTGGGGCGCGGTGATGGCCACCGCCGTGTTGTCCGCCATCCCGGCGGCGATACTGCTGGTCGTCGCACAGAAGTACATCGCCGCCGGGATCGCCGGCGGATCCGTCAAGTAGAGCAAGGCCGGCCATCGCATATGACTGCCAACGAGACGACAACCGCCCGGGGGCCCGCCACGTCGGGGTTCCCCCGCTTCCCGCAGGGGTTCTTCTTCGGCGCCGCCACCGCCAGCTACCAGATCGAGGGGGCGTACGACGAGGACGGTCGCGGCCCGTCCATCTGGGACACCTACTGCCGTGAGCCGGGCCGCGTCGCGGACGGCGCCACCGGGGACGTGGCGTGCGACCACTACCACCGTTACCGCGAGGACGTCGGGCTGCTGCGCGACCTGGGCGCGGACAGCTACCGCTTCTCGGTGGCCTGGCCGCGGATCCAGCCGACCGGCTCGGGCGCGGCCAACCAGGCGGGGCTCGACTTCTACGACCGGCTGGTGGACGAGCTGCTCGCCGCCGGGATAGCGCCGGCCGCGACGCTCTACCACTGGGACCTGCCGCAGGCGCTCGAGGACCTTGGCGGCTGGCGGGTGCGCGAGACGGCGGAGCGGTTCGCGGAGTACGCGGCGCTGGTCGTCGAGCGGCTCGGCGACCGGGTGCCGCGCTGGATGACCCTCAACGAGCCGTTCTGCTCGGCGTTCGTGGGCTACGCGATCGGCCGGCACGCGCCGGGCGCGCGGGAGGGCCGGGGCGCGCTGGCCGCCGCCCACCACCTGCTGGTGGGCCACGGGCTCGCGGTGCGGGTGCTGCGGGAGGCGGGCGTCGACGAGGTCGGCATCGCGCTCAACCCGGACCTGCTGCTGCCGGCCACCGACTCCGAGGCGGACCTGGGGGCGGTACGGCGGGCCGAGACCCTGCACAACGCGGTCTGGCTCGACCCGCTGCTCGCCGGCCGCTACCCGGAGCACGAGGCGGAGACCTGGGGCGGGCTGGCCGAAGGTCCGTGGCGCCTGGCCGGCGACCTGGACCTGATCGGCGCCCCGCTGGACTTCGTGGGCGTCAACTTCTACCGGCCGATCACCGTCACCGACGCGCCGCACCGCGACCCGGACCCGGCGACCCGCACCGCCGTGGACATCCGGGCCGAGGAGACCTGGCGGGACGACGTGCGGCACACCACGATGGGCTGGCCCGTGGTGCCCGACACGTTCACCCGGCTGCTGACGGACCTGGCCGGGCGCTATCCGACGCTGCCGCCGGTGGTCATCACCGAGAACGGCTCGGCCGAGGCCGACGAGGTGGCGGCGGACGGCGAGGTGCACGACGCCGACCGGGTCGCGTACCTGCGCGACCACCTGCACGCGCTGGCCGACGCGATCGACGCGGGCGTCGACGTGCGCGGCTACTACGTCTGGTCGCTGATGGACAACTTCGAGTGGGCGTACGGCTACGACAAGCGCTTCGGCATCGTGCGGGTCGACTACGACACCCTCGAACGCCTCCCCAAGGACAGCTACCACTGGTACCGGGACATGATCGCCAACCACAAGAAGCAGGAGATGCCTTGAAGTTCACCGACGGCTACTGGTTGATGCGCGAGGGCGTCCAGGCGTCCTGGGCCAAGCAGATCGCCGACGCCCGCGTCGATGACGACCGGCTCACCCTGTACGCGGCGGTGCGGCGGGTGGAGCGCCGTGGCCAGACGCTCAACAGCCCGCTGCTGACCGTGGAGTGTTTCTCGCCCGCCGAGGGCGTGATCGGCGTGCGGTCCGTGCACCACGAGGGCGAGGAGGACCCGGGGCCGCGGTTCCGGCTGAACTCCGAGCCGGGGCACGCGGGTAAGACCTCGGCGGACGGCTCGGTCCTCGAACTGTCCAGCGGCCCGCTGTCGTTGCGGGTCGACACGGACGCGCCGTGGCGGCTCGACTTCACGGCCGCCGGGCGGGTGCTGACCTCGGCAGGGTCGCGCGGCACCGGCTTCGTCACGGACGAGGGGCGGCACTTCTCGGTCGGGCAGCTGTCGCTGGGCGTCGGCGAGCTGGTGTACGGCCTCGGCGAGCGGTTCACGCCGTTCACCAAGAACGGCCAGAGCGTGGACGTCTGGCAGGCGGACGGCGGCACGGCCAGCGAACAGGCGTACAAGAACGTCCCGTTCTACCTCACCAACCGCGGCTACGGCGTCTTCGTCAACCACCCGGGCCTGGTCTCGTACGAGCTGGGCTCGGAGTCGGTGGGGCAGGCGCAGTTCAGCGTCGAGGGGCAGTCGGTCGAGTACCTGGTGATCTACGGGCCCACGCCACGGGAGATCCTGGACCGCTACACGGCGCTGACCGGCCGGCCGGCGCTGCCGCCGGCCTGGTCGTTCGGCCTGTGGCTGTCGACGTCCTTCACCACGGACTACGACGAGGCCACGGTCACCCGCTTCGTCCAGGGCATGGCCGAGCGCGACATCCCGCTGAGCGTCTTCCACTTCGACTGCTTCTGGATGCGCGAGTACCAGTGGTGCGACTTCACCTGGGACCCGGCGGTCTTCCCCGACCCGGAGGGGATGCTGGCCCGGCTGAAGGAGCGCGGGCTGCGGATCTCGGTGTGGATCAACCCCTACATCGGGCAGAAGTCGCCGCTGTTCGCGGAGGCCAGGCGCCTCGGCTACCTGGTGCGCAGGGCCAACGGCGACGTGTGGCAGTGGGACATGTGGCAGGCCGGGATGGCGCTGGTGGACTTCACCAACCCGGAGGCGTGCGACTGGTACGCCGGGAAGCTGCGGGCGCTGGTCGGGCAGGGCGTCGACTGCTTCAAGACGGACTTCGGGGAGCGGGTGCCGACCGACGTGGTCTGGCACGACGGCTCGGACCCGTCGCTGATGCACAACTACTACACCCAGCTCTACAACGAGACGGTGTTCCGGGTGCTCACCGACTCGCGGGGCGAGGGCGAGGCGGTGCTGTTCGCCCGCTCCGCGACCGCCGGCGGGCAGCAGTTCCCGGTGCACTGGGGCGGCGACTGCGAGTCGACGTTCGACGCGATGGCCGAGTCGCTGCGCGGCGGGCTCTCGCTCGGGCTCTCCGGCTTCGGCTTCTGGAGCCACGACATCGGCGGCTTCGAGGGGACGCCGACGCCGGCGGTCTTCAAGCGCTGGGTGCAGTTCGGCCTGCTCTCGTCGCACAGCCGGCTGCACGGCAGCAACTCCTACCGGGTGCCGTGGGACTACGACGACGAGGCGGTGGCCGTCACCCGGGACTTCACCCGGCTGAAGCACCGGCTGATGCCGTACCTGTTCCGCGCCGCCGAGCAGGCGCGCGATTCTGGCACCCCGGTGATGCGGGCGATGCTGCTGGAGTTCCCCGACGATCCGTCGTGCCACGTGCTCGACCGGCAGTACATGCTGGGCGGCGACGTGCTGGTGGCGCCGGTGTTCTCGGAGGACGGCACCGTCGAGTACTACGTGCCCGAGGGCACCTGGACGCACCTGCTGAGCGGTGAGCGGGTCACGGGCCCCGGCTGGCGGCGGGAGCGGTTCGGCTTCGACAGCCTGCCGCTGCTGGCCAGGCCTGGCTCGGTGATCCCGTTCGGCGCCGGGGAGGACTCCCCCGAGTACGCGTGGGCGGACGGCGTGACGCTGCGGGTGCACGCGCCGGCCGACGGCGTGGAGACGGTGACCGTCGTCCCGACGCCGGGCGGCGGCACGCCGGCCACCTTCCGCACCCGCCGGGACGGCGACACCGTCACGGTGACGGCGGACGGCGCGGCGGGACCCTGGCGGGTCCAGCTCGCCGGCCCCCTCGGCTACGCCGACCCGGTGCCGGCCGAGCCGGGCGCCGGCTCGCTCACGCTGCCGGCGGCCGACTGACCCGACGCACTACCGGACCCCTCCGCCCGCCTCGATCCGATCGAGCAGCGGAGGGGTCCAGTGCCGGCCGTAGGCGGCGCGCAGCGCGGGCGACCGCCAGTCCCGGCCGGTCACCCGGCCGCGGCACAGCCCGCTGCCGCAGTGGCAGTCCATGGCCCACTCCTCGACGCCGGTGAGCGTGGCGTAGTCGCTGGTCAGCTCCTCGCCGGTGGCGATGTCGCGCCGGGCGACGATGGTGACGGCGTCCGCGTGCCAGAGGTTGGGCTCGCAGGAGTGATTGCCGTAGCGGACCGGCTCCGCCGGATCGATCAGCAGGTGCCGGCCCTCGCCGATGGTGACACTGCAGTGCGGCGGTTCGAGCGCGGCCAACGCGGCATCACCGATGACGGTGCCGCCGAGCCGCTGCGCGGCGGGGAGCATTCCCCGCAACGTGCAGCACGGCGCCCCGTCAGGGGCGCGGGGAACTGCGCGGCCAGCCACAGCCGGCCCGCGGATACCCATCCGCACCTCCCGCGGAGCGACCCGTTTCGGTTCGGCCCCGCAGGGAACCCGCCAGGTCCGCGAGTCTCGTTGCGGAGGTGGACTGGCATGACCGAGCGGACCGAGCGGACCGCGCGCGCCGTCGTCGACCGGTGTGGGGAGACCTACGCCGAGCAGGCCGGGATCCGGCTGCGGAACAGTCCGGCGGCGCTCTACCAGCTGTTGGTGCTCTCGCACCTGTTGTCCGCGCGGATCAGCGCCGGGGTGGCCGTGGCGGCGGCCCGGGCCCTGTTCGAGGCGGGGATGCGCGACCCGCGCCACATGGCGGACGCGACCTGGCAGCAGCGGGTCGACGCGCTTGGCGTGGGCCACTACCGGCGCTACGACGAACGGACCGCGACCCAGCTCGGGAACGAGGCGCGGCTGCTGCTCGAACGGTACGGCGGTGACCTGCGCCGGCTGCGCGACGAGGGGGACGCCGGGGAGTCGCTGCGGCAGTTCCCCGGCATCGGCCCGGTGGGGGTGGACATCTTCCTCCGGGAGGCGCAGGCCGTCTGGCCCGAGTACGCGCCACGGGTGGACCAGCGGGTGCGGGCCGGTGCCGAGCGGGTCGGCCTGCCGCGGACCCCGAAGACCTTGAGCGGGCTGGTGAGCGAGGAGGAACTGCCACGCCTCGCCGCGGGGCTCGTGCGGGTGTCGCTGAACCGGGGCCTCGCCGACGAGGTGCGCGCGACGGCACGCGGCTCGGCCGGCTGAACCGGCGCGCAGGCGGCCGAATCCGACATACCCACTACCCGGGAGGCTCACCATGGCCGACATCGAGGCGCTGGAACTCGAGGCGCTGTGGACCGACTTCCACTCCGCCGTCAACATGACGTCCCCGGAGCTCGCGGCCTGGCTGCGGACCAGCAGCGCGGGCGAGGACAGCGAGGAGATCCCCGACCACGCGGGGCCGGCCCGCGGCCGGGGCGTACTCGGGATTCTCAGGAAGCGGCAGATGGATCTCACCGACGCCGACGTCGCACTGATGCGGGACGTGGTGGCGGCGGTGCGGGACGAGCGGGAGGCCGGCCCCAGGGCCGAACTGCCGGAGCCGGCGTGGCGCTACCGGCTGATGGCGCTGGGGCACGACCCGCTGCGCGCGCCGAGCTGACCTGGGGCGGGAAACCGCCTCAGTGCTCCACGGGCCGGGGCGCGCGCTCCGCGGCGAGTTCGCCGCCGCCCTCCCGGCCGGGCGCGCCCGAGGCAGCGGCCGCTGCCTCGGGCGCGGGCTTGGCCAGCGCCCGCCACCACGGACGGACCGGCAGGTCCTGGGTGGGCTCGAAGGACTCGCCCGGCCTGGGCACCGCCACCGAGACGCCGGCCGCGCGCGCCGCGCGGACGGACCACTCGGCCGGCTCCTCCCAGGGGTGCGGGGCCAGGTTGAAGGTGGCCCAGTGGATCGGCAGCAGCACCCCGCGCGGGGTGCCGCCCGACAGGTCGAGGTGCGCCCGCACGCCCTCGTCGGGCGTCATGTGCACGTCCGGCCAGAACTCGGGGCTGTAGGCGCCCATCTGCATCATGGTGACGTCGAACGGGCCGAGCGCGGCCCCGATGTCGGCGAAGCCGGGGAAGTATCCGGTGTCCCCGCTGTGGAAGACCCGGTGCCGGGGGCCGACCACCGCCCAGGAGGCCCACAGGGTGGCGCCCTGGTTGCGCAGGCCGCGGCCGCAGAAGTGCTGGCCCGGGGTTGCCGTCAGCGTCAGCTCCCCCACCCTGGTGGACTCGTGCCAGTCGAGCTCGACGACCTTCTCGGCCGGCACCGACCAGTGCTCCAGGTGCGCCCCCACCCCGAGCGGCACCACGAACACCGTGTCGGCCGCGGCCAGCGCCCGCATGGTGGGCATGTCCAGGTGGTCGTAGTGGTCGTGGGAGACGACCACTGCGTCCAGCCGGCCAAGCTCACCGAGGGACAGCGGCGTCGGGTGCAGCCGGCGCGGGCCGACGAAGCCGAAGGGCGAGCAGCGCTCCCCCCACACCGGGTCGAACAGCACCCGGTGGCCGTCGATCTCGGCCAGCGCGGTGGCGTGCCCGAGCCAGGTGATCCGCAGCCCGCTGGCCGGCTCGCCGCCCGGCTCGACGAGGGCGGGCCGCACCACGGGCGGCGGCGCGGTCGGGGTGCGGCGCGCCCACAGATCGCGGCGGAAGGACGCGCGCACCAGCGGCAGCGCCTCCCGGGCCCGCAGCGTGCGGGTGGGCCGCTCGTTGCGGAAGGCGCCGTCCCGGAACTGCGGGGAGCTGCGGATCCGCACCAGGCGCTCCCCTGACGGCTCGGCGCCGAAGGAGGCGGGGCGGAGCCCGGACAGCGGGGACCGGCGGTAGGGCTTCTCGTCACGGGCGGACGGCTCGGCCACGGGGACCTCCCAGTTACGTCTCGTCACTGTAGATGATGGGGGTGACAACCCGTCACGCTCCGTCGACGGTCCGGGGCGGAGGGGTGTCGTCCCTCATCGAGGATGCGACCTCGGGGGTGGGGGCGCCTCCGCCTCGGAGGTGATCTTCCGGGCCGCGGAATACTCCACCGGTTCGACTCGGCTCGTGGGCGGCGGCCTTAGGCTTGCCCGCATGGACTGGGCGCTTCGGGATCTCGGAGGGCGGCGGAGCGGCGCCGGTCGGCACGACCGGGTGGGCCGGGTGGACCCGGTCGACGCCTGGCTGGCGCTGCTGTTGCTCGTGCTCTGCGTGTTCAACATCGCGGTGGACGAGAAGCTGCGCGGCGTCGACCTCCTGGAGGCGGTGCCGCTGGCGCTGGCGATGACCGCCGCGCTGGCGCTGCGGCGGCGGATGCCGGAGCTGACGCTGCTGGTGGCGCTGGCGGCCTGGGTGGTCCAGGTGGTGCTGGAGAACGGTCTCCTGGCCACGGCGCCGGCGCTGTACGCGGTGGTCTCCACCGTCGCGGTCCACGGGGCGCCCTGGGCGATGGGCCTCGCGCTGGCCGGCGGCCTCAGCGCCTCGGTGCTCGCCGCGGCCTGGTCCATCGCCAGGGACGACATGCCGGTCGGGGCGGCGACCCAGCTGGCCGTGGCGATGCTGCTGCCGTTCAGCCTCTGCTGGGCCCTCGGCTACCGGGCGCGGTTCCGGCGCTGCTACCACCACCAGCTGGCGGAGCGCGCCGACACCACGCTCCGGCTCGACGCGGCCCGGCGGGAGGAGGCGTTGGCCACCCAACGCGCCGAGATCTGCCGGGAGATGTACGACATCACCGGGCACCGGGTGGCCGGCATGGTGGTGCAGGCGGAGGCGGCGGGGCGGGTGCTCGACCGCGCGCCTGGGCAGGCGCGGCAGGCGCTGCGCACCATAGCCAGCAGCGGCCGCGAGTCGGAGTGCGACCTGCACAGGACCCGCGGCGTGCTGCGCGAAGAGCCGTGACCCGGCGGCCCCGCCGCGTCCGGGGTCAGACGGGTATGGCCGGGGCACGGGCCGGCTCCGGGCGGTGCACGCCGCGCGGGCGGTAGCCGAGCAGGTCGGCGCGGCCGGTGAGGTCGGCGAGCAGCCAGAGGATGGCGAGCCACATCTCGGTGCCCTGGAGGCCGGGTTCGCGTCCCGGCCCGGTGCCTTCCGGTGCGGGTCCGAAGCCGAAGCCGCCTCCCTCGTGCCAGCGGTCCAGGGCGCGGGCGAGCTGGCTCTCGGCCCAGTCGCGCGCCTCGGCGGCGCGGTGCCCGGTCGAGCGGCCGGCGAGCCACAACGGGTGGGCCACGTCCAGCACGTTGCAGGCGTTCTCGCGCCCGGCGGCGAAGTAGCGGGGGGCGCGGGCGTGGTCGAGGACGGTGTCGACGACCCGCTCCGGGTGCGGCACGGGTATCCCGAACTGGGCGAAGGAGCCGCGGGTGAGCCGGTAGTAGCCGTTGACGACCTGGAGCCGGCCGCTGTCGGGCGCCGGGCGGCCCCACATCCCGGTCCACGGGTCGACGCGGGTGAGCAGCCAGCCGAACAGCGCCTCCAGGGTGCCGGGGGCGGCCGGTTCGGCGCCGAGTTCCAGGTTCCAGAGCGCGCCGGTGGCGAAGGAGTCGATCCAGGCGCCGGCGTGCCAGGCCCGGTCGGCCCAGGGCAGCCGGTCCAGACGGTCGGTCAGCGGGCCGGGCGCCAGGCGGCGCACGGTGTGCACCGGGTGGCGCGGCTCGCCGCCCAGCAGGCGCAGCGCGTAGCCGACGGCCAGGACGTGGTAGAGCGCGGGACCGTCGTCCACGAAGCCGTCCTCGGCGGGCGGCGGCAGGGTGGCGCCGAGTTCGGGCACCAGTCCGGTCGTCGGGTCCTGGGCGGCGCGCAGCCGCTCCAGGTGGGCGGCGGCCGGCAGTTGGGCCGGGGCCTCGCCGAGCAGCAGGTCGGCGATCTCGACGGCGTCGCAGTGGGCGCGGACGGTGGGGGCGGCGCCAGGACGGTCCACGTAGCGTTCGCCGTCCCAGCAGCGGGCCAGCACGGCGGCGGCCCGCTCGCGGGCGGCGGCCGCGAGGGCGGCGAGGCGGCCGTCGAGGTCGTCGGCCACGCGGGGCGCGGCGGGCGCCGCGGGGCGGCGGGACGCGCGGTCCCCGGTGTCGCGGCGGTCGCGGATGAACCGGGCGGGGTTGCCGCCCACCATGGCCCAGTCGGGCACGTCGCGGGTGACGACGGCGCCGGCGCCGATGACGCAGTGGTCGCCGATGGTGACCCCGTCGAGCACCACCACGTGCGAGCCGATCCACACGTCGTCGCCCACCACGATGCCGCGGCTGGTGGTGGGCTGACGGTGGATCCGCCGATCGGGGGAAGTGGAGTGGTTGAAGCCGAGGAGCGAGGTGTGGGCGCCGATGCGGACGGCCTCGCCGAGGGTGACGGTGCCGCGCACCGTGGTGAAGGGGTTGATGGTGCAGTCGGCGCCGGTGGTGACGGTGCCGGTGAGGTAGGCGTGCGCGGCGACGTAGGAGTCGGCGCCGAGCCGCAGGCGGTCGGGGAGGACGGCGGCGAGCGGCGAGAGGAAGCAGCGCTCGCCGATCTCGGCGCCGGTGGCGGCCGTGAGGCGGCGCTGGTGCGCGAGTTGGGCCGCCCGCTGTTCCTGGGTGGCCTCCTTCTCGAAGAGCCACGGGCAGTGGTCGAAGCGTCCGTCCGGGGGAACCTGCGGGTCCTGCGCGTTCATCATGTGCCTCACGGGTGTCGCCTGATGGCCGCGGAGAACGGGGCCAGTGAACCGATTCAAAACGCTAGGCCGCCGGAGTTCCCACGGCAAGGCACCGGCCGACCGATCGAGCCGATTCCGAGCGATCCGGTAACTCCGAAGGGCCGGAACGGTCACGAGCCCGTAAACTCGGTGCGGGTAACCGAAGATCGAAACGCGGGGCCGAAAGGCCTCGTCACGTTTCCAGACCGCGGTCCGATCACCCAGCCATTCGGGAATACTGCCTATGCGAAGCACCGCTGTGCTGAAGCGCGCCCTCACCGCGCGAGACCCGGAGGGTGCCGCGCGATCCGCGCGGCCACCGCTCGTCCGGGAGTTGCCGCTCATCGTGGCCCTCTACCTGGCCTACAAGTTCGGCAGACGGGCGGCCAACGGCCAGTTCGCCGAGGCACGCGACAACGCGGAATGGGTGTGGCAGCTGGAGCGGGCCCTGCGGCTGCCCGGCGAGAAGCTGGTGCAGGACCTGCTGTTGCACAGCGAGGCCGTCATCCGCTTCGTCAACGTGTACTACGCCACGGTCCACTTCCCGGCCATCGTGGTCTTCCTGCTCTGGATGTACTGGCGGCACCCGGGCCACTTCGTCTGGGTCCGCTGGGTGCTGACGTGGCTGACCGGCGCGGCGCTGGTGCTGCACCTGCTGTTCCCGCTGGCCCCGCCGCGGCTCTTCCGGCCGTCGCGGATGATGGATACCGGCGTGGTGTACGGGCCCGCAGTGTACGACAAGCCAGAGGCCGACTCGATGGCCAACCAGTTCGCCGCGATGCCCTCGTTGCACGTCGGCTGGGCGGTCTTCATCGCCGTCGCGCTGATCGTGGCCTCCCGGAGCCGGTGGCGCTGGCTCTGGCTGCTGCACCCGCTGATCACGGTGATCGCCGTCGTCGGCACCGGGCACCACTACTGGATGGACGGCCTGGTGGCCTGCGCGATCCTCGCCGTCGTCCTGGCGGTGCTGCGGCCGCCGCGGACCGCGCCGCGCCGGCCAGCCCCGGCGGCCAAGGGCGCCGCGAGCGCGGACGGTCCGGGACCCGATCCGGGCACCGACGACCCGATCGCCGGCGCGGGCGAGACGGCGCTCGGCGCCCCTGACGGCCGGGCGAGCCCCAAGGGCCTCGCCCACCGGGGCGGCTGACCGGGGCCCGCCCCGGCCCGCCGGCGGGTCCCGGCTTCCGACGGCTCGTCACGGTGGGGCTCGCGGCGACGCACGGCGTCCCCGTGAGCCCCACCGTGCCACCCCTGCTCCCTTGTCGCGCCGGATCGCCGCCCATATCGTTTGATCCGCCGGACAACTCCCGTGATCAAGCCATAATCTGACGGGCGTATGGAGCAGTCCGTTCGGGGAGGGATCAGCCCAATGAGCACACGTGGACGCCACCGCCGCTACCGGCCGAACGCGGTCTCCCGCGCCTCGCTTACCGTGACGGCCTCCGGCGCAGGTCTCGCACTGCCGCTGATCACCGCGGCCTCCTCGTCGGCGGCGCCCGTCGACACCTGGGAGCGGGTCGCCGAGTGCGAGAGCGGCGGCGACTGGGCCATCGACACCGGGAACGGCTTCTTCGGTGGGCTCCAGTTCCAGCAGAGCACCTGGGAGGCGTACGGCGGCACCGCCTACGCGCCGCGGGCCGACCAGGCCACCAGGGACCAGCAGATCGCCGTCGCCGAGGCGGTGCTCGCCGGGCAGGGCCCGGGCGCCTGGCCGCACTGCTCGGGGGTGGCGGGGCTCACCCGCGACGGCGTCGAACCCGAGATCTCGCCCGACGGGGCGCCGGCCGCCGAGGCGGCGGCCGAGACCGAGACCCGGGCCGAGCCGGAGGCCGAGGCCGAGCCCGTCGCCGAGGCCCGCCCCGCCTCCGCCCCGGCCGCCGAGGACACCGGCCGCTACGAAGTGGTGCGCGGGGACACGCTGTTCGGCATCGCCACCACCCACGAGGTGGGCGGCGGCTGGCAGTCGCTCTACGAGCTCAACCGCTCCACCATCGGGGGCGACCCCGACCTGATCATCCCCGGCCAGCGGCTCGCGCTGCGCGGCGAGGCGCCCGCCGAGGAGCGGCGCGCCGACCCGGAGCCCGAGCCCGAGCCGGAGGTCGAGGTCGAGGAGCCGGCCGCCGAGCAGGCCGAGCCGGAGCCGGAGCCGGAGCCGGAGCCCGCGGAGGAGCGGGCCGAGGAGGAGCAGCCGCAGGGCGACCGCGACGACGGGCCGGCCCAGGCCGCCTACACCGCCCCGGTCGACGCCGGCACCGGCACCGCCTACCACGCCACCGGCAGCTCCTGGTCCCGCGGCTACCACACCGGCGTCGACTTCCCGGTGGGCACCGGCACCTCGATCAGGTCCGTGGCCCCGGGCGAGGTGGTCTCCGCCGGCTGGGCCGGCTCCTTCGGCTACGAGGTGATCGTCCGGCACGCGGACGGCCGCTTCAGCCAGTACGCCCACCTCTCCGCCATCTCCGTCTCGGCCGGGCAGCCCGTCGGCTCGGGGCAGCAGGTGGGCCGCTCCGGCTCCACCGGCAACTCCTCGGGGCCGCACCTGCACTTCGAGATCCGCACCGGCCAGGCGTTCGGCACGGACATCGATCCGCTGGCCTATCTGCGGGAGCGGGGCGTCTCCGTGTGACGACCGGGTAAACCGGTTCATCACCGGGGCCGCCCCCGGCACGAATCGGCCGTCACGCTGGCTTGATGCCGCCGGCGTGCCGGCCGACCTATCGGGACAGATGGCCAGGTAACCCCCTGGAGTGGCAAGGTCGCTCCCCGGTTTCCTTCCCTCGCATGGCGCGAAGTCAGTACCCTCGACCGTCGGGGCCAATTCGTGCATATGCAGGGGACATTGGAGACGCCGATGGAACGACCCGCCTGGGCGCCGCACGGCATCGACCTGTCGGTGCCGAGTGTTTCCCGGATGTACGACTACTACCTGGGCGGTTCGCACAATTTCGAGGCCGACCGGGCGGCCGCCCGCAAGGCCATCGAGGCCTTTCCCGGGCTCCCCAAGATCATGCAGGCGAATCGCGCCTTCATGCGCCGCGCCGTGCGCTTCGCGATATCCCGGGGCGTCACGCGGTTTCTCGACATCGGCTCCGGCATTCCGACCTTCGGCAATGTCCACGAGACGGCCAGGGCGGCGAGCGACGAGGCGCGCGTCGTCTACGTGGACAACGACCCGGTGGCCGTCGCGCACAGCCGGGCCGTGCTGGCCGACGACGAGCGCGCCGACATCCTGGCGGCCGACTTCCGCGACCCGCTGTCCATCGTGGACAGTGAGCAGGTCCGCCGGCTGCTCGCCCCCGACCAACCGGTGGCCCTGCTGCTCGTCGCCCTGCTGCACTTCCTCGACGACGAGGCCAAGCCGGGGCAGCACGTCGCCCGGCTTCGCGACGCGCTGCCGCCCGGCAGCCTGCTCGTGATCAGCCACGCCGCCACCGAGAGCCTGCCGGGGAGCCGCGAGCGCGGGAACCGGCTGAGCGACGTCTACCGCAGGGGCGGCGCGACCCTGGTGATGCGCACCAGGGAGGAGGTCGCCGCCTTCTTCGACGGCTTCGACCTGGTGGAGCCCGGGGTCGTACCGCTCCCCGACTGGCGCCCGGAGGCGCCGGTCGAGGAGGAGGACCCCATCGTCTATGCCGGCTACGCGGGAGTAGGACGCAGAGCGTGACCCCCTCGCCCTCGGGCCCCGCCGGGGGTTCCCTCGCCGGTCTCGGCACGGAACCACCTGACGGGCCAAGACGTTTCGCCAGAATCCTGTGCCGCGCCGTGTTCCCGGCCACCGCCACCTCGATGACCAGCGCCGAGTTCGAGGAACTGCTCGTCGGCCTGACCACCAGGCTGGCCACCGCGCTGCACGCCAGGCCCTTCGACCCGACGCCGGCGCGCGCCGTGGGCGAGGCGCTGGTGGCGGCGCACTGCACGGCCGCCGACTCGCTGCCCCGGGTGCTCGGCGTCATCGACGCCTACCTCGTCCTCTACTGCGCCGACCCGGCCACGCTCGCCCCCGACGAGTCGCGGAACCGCTGCGCCAGGCTCCAACACGCCATCGCCGCCGGCTTCGCCCAGGCCCTCCAGGAGCGCACCAGGCGCGAGCAGGAGTCGCTCTCCCGCGCCGCGATCACCGCCCAGACCGAGATCGCCCAGGCCCTGCACGAGAGCGAGACCCGCTTCCGCGCGGTCTTCAACGACGCCGCCATCGGCATCGCCATCGCCGACATGGCGGGCGACATCCTCAACGTCAACGACGCGTTGGCCCGGATGTTCGGCGGCTCGGCGCACCAGGTCCGCAGCCGCAACCTCCTCGACCTGACGCACCCGGAGGACTCCCCCGACATCTGGCGGATGCAGCGCGAGCTGATGCGCGGCGAACGCGAGCACTACCGGGTCGAGAAGTCCTACGCGCGCGCCGACGGCACCGTGCTGTGGACCAACCTGACGGTGTCCCTGCTGCGCGACGCGGACGGCGAGCCCCGCTACATGATGACGATGATGGAGGACATCTCGGAGCGCCGGCTGCTGCACCTCAGGCTGCGCTACCAGGCCACCCACGACGCGCTCACCGACCTGCCCAACCGCTCGCTGTTCTTCGAGCGCCTCGAACAGGCCCTCTCCCCCGGCTCCGGCTACGGCCGGGTGGGCCTGTGCTACCTCGACCTGGACGGCTTCAAGGCCGTCAACGACAGCCTTGGCCACGCCGTCGGCGACCAGTTGCTGATCGCGGTGGCCGAGCGGCTGCAGTCCTGCGCGGCGGGCTCCGGGCAGATGCTGGCCAGGATCGGCGGCGACGAGTTCGTCGCGCTGGTCGTCGACCCGCCCACCCCCAGGACGGTCACCGAGCTGGCCGAGCGCGCCCTGGAGGCGCTGGCCTCGCCGGTGGAGCTGGGCGGCCGGGAGCTGATGGTGCGGGCCAGCATCGGCGTCGTCGAGGGCCCGACGCGCGACCTCACCGCGGCCGAGGTACTGCGCAGCGCCGACATCACGATGTACCGGGCCAAGGCCGCCGGCGGCAACCGGTACGCGCTGGCCGACCCGGACTCCGACGCCCGGGCCATCAGCCGGCACCACCTCACCCACCACCTGCCGGCGGCGCTGCGCGGCGCCGAGTTCTTCATCGAGTACCAGCCGCTGGTCGCCATGCGGGACGGCAGCCTGGAGGGCGCCGAGGCGCTGGTGCGGTGGAGTCACCCCCGGCACGGGGTGCTCGGCCCCGACCGGTTCATCCCGCTCGCCGAGCACACCGGCCTCATCGTGCCGCTCGGCCGCTGGGTGCTGCGCGAGGCGGTGCTACAGGCCTGCCAGTGGCAGGTGCGCGGCATCGGGGGCCCGCGGCCGCTCAAGGTCAACGTGAACCTGTCGCCGCGCCAGCTGCACCACCCGGAGCTGGTCGAGGAGACGGTCACGGTGCTCGAGGAGGCCGGCCTGCCGCCCAGCTCGCTCTGTCTCGAGGTCACCGAGACGGCCATGATCAGGGCCGACGAGAAGGAGCTCAGGCCGCTGCGCGAGCTGGCCGACCTCGGAGTGGGCATCGCGCTCGACGACTTCGGCACCGGCTACTCCAACCTGGCCAACCTGCGCCGGCTGCCCGCCAGCACGCTCAAGCTCGACCGGTCGTTCACCCTGGGGCTGCAGCGCTCCCCGGCCGACCCGGTCGACCTCAAGATCGTCGAGGGCATCGTCTCGCTGGCCCACACCCTCGAGCTCTCGGTGACCGTGGAGGGCGTGGAGACGTCCATCCAGGCACAACAGCTGCGCGACCTGGGCTGCGACTCGGCGCAGGGCTGGTACTACGCGCGGCCGGGACCGCCCGAGCAGCTTCCCGAGGCGGTCTGAAGGGCCGGGTCCTGGCGGGAAACGCGCGTGAGAGCGGCACGCCCGGCTCGGTAGGATGGGTGAGTTCAGACGCCGTGATCCGTCACCTTCCGTGACCGTGATCGCGCTCGCGCCCTTCTTGACCATTGGAGCATCCGAGGATGGCCCGACACCTCATCACCAGTGCGCTGCCCTACATCAACGGGATCAAGCACCTGGGGAACATGGTCGGCTCGATGCTCCCGGCCGACGTGTACGCACGTTACCTGCGGCAGCGCGACCACGACGTCCTCTACATCTGTGCCACCGACGAGCACGGCACGCCGGCCGAGCTGGCCGCGCAGGCCGCCGGGCTGCCGGTCGCCGAGTTCTGCGCCCAGCAGCACGACGCGCAGAAGGCGATCTACGACGGGTTCGGCCTCCGCTTCGACTACTTCGGCCGCACCTCGTCCGCGCAGAACATCGAGATCACCCAGCACTTCGCGCGCCGCCTCAAGGAGAACGGGTTCATCGAGGAGCGGACCACCCGCCAGGTGTACTCGCTCGCCGACGGGCGCTTCCTGCCCGACCGCTACATCGTGGGCACCTGCCCCTACTGCGGCTACGAGGCGGCCCGCGGCGACCAGTGCGAGAACTGCACCCGGGTGCTCGACCCGACGGACCTGCTGGAGGCCCGCTCGGCGGTGAGCGGCTCCACGGAGCTCGAGGTGCGGGAGACCAAGCACCTCTTCCTGCTCCAGTCCAAGCTGGAGGGCGAGGTCGCCGCCTTCGTCGAGGCGCACGGCAAGGAGTGGCCCACGCTCTCCTCCTCCATCGCCCGCAAGTGGCTGACGGAGGGCCTGCACGACCGGGCGATCACCCGCGACCTGGAGTGGGGCGTGCCGGTCCCGGCCGACGCCTGGCCCGACCTGGCGGCCGAGGGCAAGGTCTTCTACGTCTGGTTCGACGCCCCGATCGGCTACATCGGCGCCACCAAGGAGTGGGCGGACGCGGCCGGCGACGGCGAGGAGCGCGACTGGCGCTCCTGGTGGTTCGAGGCCGACGAGTCCGTGCGCTACACCGAGTTCATGGCCAAGGACAACGTCCCCTTCCACACCGTGATGTTCCCGGCCACCGAGCTGGGCACCAGGGAGCCCTGGAAGAAGGTCGACTACGTCAAGGCGTTCAACTGGCTGACGTACTACGGCGGCAAGTTCTCCACCTCGCAGCAGCGCGGCATCTTCACGGACGCCGCCCTGGAGCTGCTGCCGGCCGACTACTGGCGCTACTTCCTGATGGCCGGCGCCCCCGAGTCGGACGACTCGTCGTTCTCCTGGGAGCTGTTCTCCTCGGTCGTCAACAAGGACCTGGCCGACACCCTGGGGAACTTCGTGAACCGGGTGCTCTCGTTCTCCCGCAAGCGCTTCGGCGACGCGGTGCCGGCCGGCCACCAGCCGGGCGAGGCCGAGGAACGCCTGGGCGAGGAGATCGCCAGGCTGCTCGCCGAGTACGAGGAGCACCTGGAGGCGCTCCAGTTCCGGAAGGCGGCCTTCGCGCTGCGCGCGCTGTGGAGCGCGGGCAACGCGTACCTGGAGGAGAAGGCGCCCTGGCTGGAGATCAAGACCGACCAGGAGGCGGCGGCCCTGACGCTGCGCACCGCGATGAACCTGATCCACCTCTACGCGGTGGTCTCCGAGCCGTTCATCCCCTTCACCTCCGAGGCGCTGCGCGGGGTCTTCGACGCGCCGGCGGCCGCCGGGGCGGCCTGGGTGACGAGCGAGGAGGCCAGGGCGCTCGACGCCGTCGCGGCGGGCACGGCGTTCACCGTGCCCCCGGTGCTGTTCGCCAAGATCACCGACGAGGACCTGGAGTCCTTCCGGGAGCGGTTCGGCGGCCAGGTCGAGCAGGAGGGCCAGCAGGGCTGAGCCACGCTCAGGTGTGGGCGGCGGGCGACCTGCCGGGGCGTGGCTCCCGGCCGGTCGCCCGCCCGCTTCTGACGTCGATCAGGTGCTGGACGAGGGCCACCAGCACCTGGGTGGCCGAGGCGGACTTCCGGGCGTCGCACAGCACCACGGGCACCTCGGGGCGCAGGTCCATCGCGGCCCTGATCTCCTCGGGCGGATAGCGGATCGCGCGGTCGAACTGGTTGACCGCCACGATGAAGGCGAGGCCGCGGCGCTCGAAGAAGTCCACGGCGGGGAAGCTCTGTTCGAGGCGCCGGGTGTCGACCAGCACGACGGCGCCGAGCGCCCCCTGGCACAGCTCGTCCCACATGAACCAGAACCGCTCCTGCCCTGGCGTGCCGAACAGGTAGAGCACGTGCCGGTCGTCCAGGGTGATGCGGCCGAAGTCCATGGCCACGGTGGTGGCGTCCTTGTGCTCCACGCCCTCCAGGCTGTCCGTGCCGGCGCCGGCCTGGGTGAGCAGCTCCTCGGTGCACAGCGGCTCGATCTCGCTGACGGCGCCGACCAGCGTGGTCTTGCCGACGCCGAAGCCGCCGGCGACGAGGATCTTGACGGCGGTGGGAAAGGGGTCACAGGCGTGCGCGGAGTCCATGCAACACCGCCTCCAGCAGGTCTCGGTCGGTCACGGAACGGCCCGCCGGCACGGGCGAGTTGAGGGTCACGGCGCCGAGCTCGAACAGGTCGGCGAGCAGCACCTTGGTGACCGCGACCGGCAGCCGCACCTGGGCGGCGATCTCGGCCACCGGCATCGGCCCGCCGCACACCCCGAGCACCTGGGCGTGCTCGGGTCCAAGCCGGCGGCGCAGCGGCCGCCCGGTGGCCAGCACCATGGTCAGCAGGTCGAGGTGGACCGTGGGGCGGGTGCGGCCGCCGCAGGCGGTGAAGGGGCGGATCAGCCGGCCGGCGCTCTCGTCGAGCCAGGGCAGCTCGGGCACCGGCGGGTAGGCGGTGCCGGGCTCGGGGGCGGCGTCCGGCACCCGGGTGGCATTCAACGGGCCGCTCGCTGCCTGGCCGGGGTGGCCAGGAAGGGGCGCACGCTCCGCACCAGCAGCGCCATCTCGTAGCCCAGGATGGCCGGATCGGCCTCCCGGCCGGTGAGGACCGCGAGGCAGGCGCCCTGGCCGGCGGCGCAGACGGACAGCAGGGCGCCCGCCAGCTGCACCACCACCTGCCGCACCTCGCCGCCGGACTCCCAGGTGTCGGGGTCGGCCTCGGACGGCGCCTGCGGCAGGGTGGCGGCGCTCCTGGCCAGCGAGTAGAGGCCGGCCGCCAGGGCGGCCAACTGGTCGGCGGTGCGCGGTTCCAGGCCGTGCTCGGCCTTGACGAGGCCGTCGGCGGACAGCAGCAGCGCGCTGCGGGCGTGCGGCACCCGCTCGACCAGACCCGTCAACAGCCAGGACACGTCCGCCTGCCGGCCGAAGGGCACGTCGCTCTCCATGGTCATGGTCGCCTTGATCTCCTCGGGCAGAAGGCTTGGTCAGGGGTGGTCGGCTCGTGCGGGGGCGGGTGGCGGACGTGCCCGGGACGGGCTCGTCGGGCGCTAGGGCATGTCCGGGGTGTCCGGCTGGTCGGCGAGGCTGGCGCCCCGCCGGAAGGCGGCCATCAGCCCCGGGTCGACGCGGGCCTCGGGCTCCGCGACGGCGCCTGGCGCGGACTGCGGCGTGGCGTCCCGCAGTTGGGGCACCAAGTGCTGCTGGCGCTGGCGGCGCGGCAGCGGGAGGCGGCTGTCGGCCCCGGCGAGCCGGGGCGCGGACGCGACGGCCAGCCCCGCGGCGTGGGCGGCCACCGGCGGCTCGCCAAGGGCGCCCCCGAGCGTCAGCCTGGCCAGTTGTCCTGGCGCGGCGGCGGGCGGCGGGTACGGGGGCGGCGGCGGCACGGCGGGCCTGGCGGCCGGCACGTAGACGCCCTCCGACTCCTCGCCCAGCAGCTCGTGCGGCAGCACCACCACGGCCTGGACGCCGCCGTAGATGTTGCTCTGCAGCTGGACCACGACGTCGTGCCGCCTGGCCAGCGTGGAGACCACGAAGAGGCCCACCCGGCCGTCCTCGAGCAGTTGGGCCACATCCAGCCGCTCGGCGCCGGAGAGCACCGCGTTCATCCGGTTCTGCTCGGCCGCCGTCATGCCGAGCCCGCGGTCCTCCACCTCGATGACCATGCCGGCGGTCACCCGCTGGACGCGGAGCAGGACCTGGGTCTGCGGGGCGGAGAACTCGGTGGCGTTCTCCACGAGTTCGGCGAGCAGGTGGACGACGTCGGCGACGGCGTGGCCGCGCACGGTGCCCTCGATGGGCGGCACGAGCCGGATCCGCGAGTAGTGCTCCACCTCGGCCATGCAGGACCGCAGCACCTCGGACATGCAGACCGGGCGGCTCCACTGGCGCCGGGAGATGGCGCCGCCGAGCACCGCCAGGTTCTCGGCGTGCCGGCGGATCCTGGTGGCCAGGTGGTCGATCTGGAAGAGGCCCTTGAGCAGGTCGGGGTCCTCGACGTCGTTCTCCAGTTCGTCGAGGTACTCGAGTTGCCGGTGCACGAACGACTGCATGCGCCGGGCCAGGTTGACGAAGACCTCGACCCGCTCGTCGCCGCCGCCCGCGAGGCCCGTGGCGGCCGCCTGGGCCACGGCCGCCTCGGCCGCGTATCCGGCGGTGGCGATCTCGTGCCTGAGCTGGTCGAGCGGGGCCTCCTCCGGCTCGGCCGGCGGCGGCCCCTCGGGCGGCTTGAGCCGCTCGCCGCGCTCCACCTTGCGGAGCAGCGCCTGGAGTTCGACCCGGACCCTGGTGGCCTGCCGGCGCAGCAGGGTGAGCCTGGCGAGCAGGGCACCGGCCTCGCAGACGGCGGCCACGGCGGCGCTCGCCGCCACGGCGCAGCACAGCACGCCGGCCCCGACCAGGACGCAGACCAGGGCGGCACCCCCGCCGGGCACCTGGCGGGGCCCGCTGAGCAGATAGCCCACGACGACCGTCGCGACGACGGCCACGAGCGCGGCGGGTAGCAGGGCGAGGCACAGCAGCCGGCGTCTGGTCCCCGGCTCCGTGCGGCTCGGTCCCGGGACGGCCAGCCTGCTGTGGCGGGCGGAGTGTGCCCCGTGGCGTAGCTGTTCGGGCATTGGTGTCCTTATCGGGCGGTTCATCATGCGTAGGGCCACGCTATGCGTCAATGGCACTGCGGAGAGGCACGGTTCGCACAATCGCCACCCCTCGCCAGCTTCCATCGAGTGATATCGACGGGGGCGCGTTTGACCAGGGTTCGCCGACCGGACGGCAATGACCGGATATCGACCGGGATCAGTGGTTTATCGGATGGCCCTGTCGTAGGGTCGGGGGACCTTCGCCCCGCCCCAGGGAGGACCCGTGACCCGACAGTCCGCGGAACCCGCGCTCACCGGAGTGGTCAACTTCCGCGACGTGGGCGGGCTGCCGACGGTCGACGGGCGCCGGGTGCGGCACGGGGTGCTGTTCCGCAGTGGCCACCTGGCCCACGCCACCGCCGCCGACCAGGCGTTCCTCGGCGCGCTCGGGCTGCACACGGTCTTCGACTTCCGCAACGCGGCGGATCAGGATCTCGACGGCCACGACGTGGCGCTGCCCGGGGTGCGGCATGTCAACATCCCGCTCAACGATCCGGCCGAAGGCGCGGCGTTCTGGACGCTGGTGCGGGACGGCAGCCTGGCCGAGCTGCGCGCCGAACTCACCGGCCGGCAGGCGCCCGGCATGATGATCGCCTCGTACCGGCGGATGGTGCTGGACCGCACCGCCGAGCACGGCCGGGTGCTGCGCGCGCTGTCCGCCGGCGGCGTCCCCGCGCTGCTGCACTGCGCGGCCGGCAAGGACCGGGCGGGGCTCACGGTGGCGCTGGTGCTGCTCGCCGTCGGCGTGGAGCGCACGGCGATCGTGGGTGACTACCTGAAGTCGAACGCCCCGCACCGCAGGTACCGGCTGCGGCGACCCGGCGACGGGCGGCCGGCGCTGCCGGCCGACGTGGCGGAGGTCGAGGGGCTGTTGGCACCGCTGTTCGACGCCAGGGCGGAGTATCTGGAGTCCGCCTTCGAGCAGATCGACGCGAGCTGGGGCGGGCCCGACCGGTACCTGGCCGAGGGGCTCGGGGTGACAGAACCCGACCGGGAGCGGCTGCGCGACCTGCTGGTGACGGTGGCCTGACCACCCCGGAGGCCCCGGGCGGGGGCCCGCCGGGGCCTACTTGCGGCGGACCACCACGAAGTCGGCCAGCGCGGTCAGCTGCTCCCGCACCCCGGCCGGCATGTCGAGGCCGTCCAACGCGGCCAGGGCGGTGCGGTGTTGCCGCCTGGCCTCCTCCTCGGTCCAGGACCGGCCGCCGGCCTCGTCGATCAGCGCGGCGCGGGTGGCGAACTCGGCCTCGTCGAAGTCCTCGAACTCCTCCTGGCTCTTCTTGGCGTCCGCCGTGAGCAGCGCCGTCAGCCGCTCGGCGGCCGGGCCCTCGGCCGCCACCGCCGCGACCACCGGCAGCGACTTCTTGCGCTGCCGCAGGTCGCTCCAGGTCAACTTGCCCGTGGTGGCCGGGTCGCCCCAGATGCCGAGCAGGTCGTCGACGGCCTGGAAGGCGAGCCCGAGGTGGTGGCCGTAGGTCTCCAGGGCGTCGGCGAGGGTGTCGTCCGCGCCGCCGATCACCGCGCCGATGCCGGCGGCGCAGGCCAGCAGCGCGCCGGTCTTGTTGCCCTCCATCTCCAGGCACTCGGCGACGCTGACCCGCTCGCGGTGCTCGAAGGCGATGTCCTGCGCCTGGCCGTCCACCAGCTTGCGGCTGGCGGCGGCGAGCCGGCGGGCGGCGCGGGCCGCGTGCTCGGTGCCGCCCTCCAGGATGACCTCGACGGCCAGCGCGAACAGCGCGTCGCCGACCAGGATGGCCTGGGCCGGGCCGTGCACCTTCCAGACGGTGTCGCGGTGCCGGCGCTGCTCGTCGCCGTCCATCAGGTCGTCGTGCAGCAGCGAGAAATTGTGCACCAGCTCGACGGCGACGGCGCCCGGCACGCCGGCCTCCGCGCCGGCGCCCGCGGCCTCGGCGGACAGCAGCGCGAGGGCGGGCCGCACGGCCTTGCCGCTGTCGGCCTCGGTCGGCCGGCCGTGGGCGTCGATCCAACCGAAGTGGTAGGCGGCGACGTTGTTCATGGGCGGGGCCAGCCGGTCGACGGCCGTGCGCAGCGCGGGAGCGGCAAGTGCCCGCCCGCGCTCCAGCAGTGCCAGGGCGGCACCATGGCCGTGGGGGTCTGCGGGGTTCACGAGCTCTCCTTGGGAAGATGCGAAGACGTCTGGCGGTACTGGGGTGGGGCCTCGCCGGCCGGCGGCGGTCATGGCGAAGGGGGGCATATCCGCGCCGCCCGCACCGCCCGCGCGGCCGCGAGCCCGCTGCGCACCGCGCCCTCCATGGTCGCCGGCCAGCCGGTGGCCGTCCACGCACCGGCCAGGTAGAGCCCGGGGGCCCGGGTGACCGGGCCGGGGCGCAACCGGCCCACGCCGGGCGCCGGCGCGAAGGTGGCGGCGCGCTCCCGGGTGACGAAGAAGTCCCGCACCCGGGCGCCGGCCACGGGCGGCAACAGCCGGGCGAGCTCGGGCAGGTAGCGCTTGCGCAGCACGTCGGTCGGCAGCTGGATCTCGTCCTGGGCCGCGGACTGGGAGAGCGCCAGGTACTGGTCGCGGTGGCCAGGCCGGTCGGCGAGGCCGGCCGGCCCGGTGCGGTCGAACACCCACTGCACCGGGCTGCCGAGCGCGGCGAAGAACGGGCGGCGCAGCACCGGCCGGTCGTAGATCACGTGGACGTTGAGGATCGGCGCGTTGTCGATGCGCAGCAGCCGCCCCTGGTCGGCGAGGGCGCCGGAGGGCAGCAGGCGGTGCGCGGCCTCCTGCGGGACGGCCAGGACGACCGAGTCGGCGGCGAGTTCGTCGGGGCCGGACTCCGGGACGCGCTGCCGGCTGTCGACGGTGACCCGCCAGCCGCCGGGAGTCTGGCTCAGCCGGCGGACCTTGGTGTCGGTGAGCACGCTGACCCCGACCCGGTCCAGGGCGCCGCGGGCGAGGGTGTCGTGCAGGTGGCCGAGCGGCACCCGGGGCACGCCGATGTCGGCGGCGTCGGGCCCCGACAGCAGCCCGGTGCGGAAGACCATGGCGGCGATGGAGAGCGAGACGTCGTCGGCCCTGGCGTTGAGGGTGGCGACGCCGATCAGGTCCCAGACGGCCTCGATGCCCCGGTCGCGCTGCCCGTGGCGGCGCAGCCAGCTGCCGAAGTCCTGGTCGTCCAGGGCGGGATCGGCCGGGTCGAGGCGGCGCAGCGCGGCGACGGCGCGGACCACGGCGGCCCGCTCGGCCGGCGGCAGGTGCGGGTAGCGGGCTAGGGTGCCGGCCAGGTGGAGCGGCACGGGGAGGGCGGCGCGGCGGATACGGCCGAGGCGCCGGCGCTCGGCGTCCAACACGGGAACGTCGAGGCGGGGTTGCAGGGGGGCGAGCGCGGTGCCGCCGATCCGGTCGAGGAACCCCCGGTAGGCCGTGCAGCAGCGCAGGTAGACGTGCTGGCCGTTGTCGACGGTGAGCGGGCCGATGGCACTGTCCCGGCGGAACGAGAAGGCGAGGCCGCCGAGCCGGGGGCGGGTCTCGAGCAGGGTGACCCGCCGGCCGCGGTCGGCGAGGGCGAGGGCCGCGGCCGTGCCGGCCAGGCCACCGCCGACGACCACGGTGTGCCCGCGCGGCCGCCCGGTCACGGCCACGCCCGCCCGGCGGCGCGGCGGGCGTCGACGCCGGACAGGCCGCGCACGGCGACCAGCACCTTCTGCGCGGCCGGCAGGCCGACCCGGCCGCGGAGCACCGCGTGGGGGTCCTCGGCGATGCGGTCGAGCAGCCGGTGGTAGGTGCCGGCCATGGCGGCGACGCAGGCGCCCGAGCGGCGGTCGAGCATCGGCAGCAGCCGGAAGCCCTCGGCGAACAACTCGCGGGCGCGGGCGACCTCGAAGCGCACCAGGCCGACGAAGTCGCCGCCGGCGCGGGGCGGGACGAGGGCGGGCTCGCCTTCGTCGTCCAGGAAGCCGAAGCGCTCTTGGTCGGCGAAGCCGAACTTCTCGAGATCCTCGGCCGGCAGGTAGGTGCGGCCGTTCTCGGCGTCCTCGCGGATGTCGCGGAGGATGTTGGTGAGTTGGAGGCCGAGGCCGAGGGTGTCGGCGTACTCGGGGGCGCGCTCGACATGGCGCGCGCCCGGCACGGTGCCGAACACGCCCAGGGTGAGCCGGCCGATGGCGCCGGCCACGCAACGGCAGTACGAGCGCAGGTCGTCCCAGGTCTCGTAGCGGCGCCCCCGGACGTCCATCAGGACGCCGTCGATCAGTTCGTCGAGGCCGTCGAGCGGGATCGGGTAGCGGCGGCTGGCGTGGGTGAGGGCGACGGCCACCGGGTCGACGTCGTCCTCCGGGACGGCACCGGCCCGCACCCGCTCCAGCAGGGCTCGGGCCTCGGCGAGCCTGACCTCCTTGACGTCGGGGGCGAGGCCCCCGTCGCCGATGTCGTCGACGCGGCGGGCGAAGGCGTAGATGGTGCAGAGCGCCTGCCGCTTGGCCGCCGGCACCAGCCGGGCGCCGTACTTGAAGTTCCTGGCGTGCTGGCCGGCGACGGCCTCGCAGTACTGGTAGGCGGCGACGACGGCGGGCGTCGGGTTCTGGCTGGTCGGGCTGTTGGTCACGAGGTTGAGCTCACGCGCCCCTTCTGAGTGTGGTTCCCGCCGCGTACAGCAGGCCGGCCTTGCTCGCCTTGGGCGACCCCGCCAGCACGTCGTACCCGGCGTCGGCGATGGCCTGGGCGGCCGCCCTGCCGCCGCCGACGAATCCGGCGAGCATCAGCCGCAGCCGCCCCTGGACGCTGCCGACCAGGGGGGCGCCCTCGTCGAGCAGCCTACGTGCCCGATCGGTGAGATGGGCGATCAGGGTGCGGACGGACGCGTTGGCGGTGGGCTCCGCGAGGTCGGCCTCGGTGACGTGGAACCTGGCCATGGCGTCGGCCGGCAGGTAGATCCGCCCCTGTTCGAGGTCCTCCGCGACGTCCTGCAGGTGCTCGATGACCTGGAGGGCGGAGCAGATGGCGTCGGAGCGGCGGATCCGCTCCGGGGTGGCGGTGCCGGTGACGCCGAGCACCATCCGGCCCACCGGGTTGGCCGAGAGCTCGCAGTAGCCGAGCAGTTCGTCGAAGGTGGCGTAGCGGTGGGTGTGCTGGTCGACGCGGTTCGCCTCGATCAGCGCGTGGAACGGCTCGGGGTCGAGGCCGGCGCGCCGGACGGTGGGCACGAGGCGGGCGACGAGCGGGTGGCGGGGCGGGCCGCCGCCCTGGACGAGGCGGGCGGCGGCGAAGGCGCGGTCGAGGTCGGCCGCCAGCGCGTCGAGCATGGCGGGGCGGTCGTCGGCCAGGTCGGCGGGGAGGCCGAGCAGCAGGGCGTCGGAGCCGCCGGGGGGCAGGTCGCCGTCGCCGATGTCGTCGACGAGCCTGGCGTAGCCGTAGAGGGCCATCAGGTCGTCGCGCCAGGCGCGCGGCAGGAACCGCGGCGCCACCGGGAAGTTCTCGTGTGCCGACTTCGCGAGCACCGCTTCGGTGCCCGCGCCGGCCGGAGCGGTCAGCACGGGCTTCCCGCCGTCGCCAAGCTGGTCATACCTGTATTTCTACCGGAACAACCCCGCGTGTGCGGGGAGGAGAGGTTCGTGCGCCCGAGGTCCAGCTGAGGCGCGTCGGACGCCGCTGGTCCGGGCAGGCGGCCCGGACCAGCGGAGAACGGCTACTTGCCGGTCTCCTCCTCGTACGCCTTGAGCACCTGGTCGGTGGGGCCGTCCATGAGCAGCTCGCCCTTCTCCAACCACAGTACCCGGTCGCAGGTGTTGCGGATGGACTTGTTGTTGTGGCTGACCAGGAAGACGGTGCCGGCCTCGGTGCGCAGCTCGCGCACCCGGTCCTCGGAGCGACGCTGGAACTTCTTGTCGCCGGTGGCCAGGGCCTCGTCGATCATCAGCACGTCGTGGTCCTTGGCGGCGGCGATGGAGAACCGGAGCCTGGCCTGCATGCCCGAGGAGTAGGTCCGCATCGGGAGACTGATGAAGTCCCCCTTCTCGTTTATGCCCGAGAAGTCCACGATGTCCTCGTAGCGCGCCTTGATCTGCTCCCGGGACATGCCCATGGCCAGGCCGCCGAGGATCACGTTCCGCTCGCCGGTCAGGTCGTTCATCAGAGCCGCGTTCACGCCGAGCAGCGAGGGCTGACCGTCCGTGTAGACCCGGCCGCGCTCGGCGGGCAACAGCCCTGCGATGGCGCGCAGCAGCGTCGACTTGCCGGAGCCGTTGGTGCCGATCAGCCCGATCGCCTCGCCGCGGTAGGCGACGAAGCTGACGCCGCGCACCGCGTGCACCTCGCGCACCCTGGCCCGGGGCTGGCGCTTGACGATCCGGCGCAGCGCGGCGGTGGCGTTGCCCCGCGGGCCGTGGCCGTAGACCCGGTAGACGATGTGCAGGTCATCCGCGATGACGGTGGGCACGCGCCCGTCGCCCGCCGCACCGGCGGGGATGTTGGAATCAGCCACGGCCGTACTGCTCCTCAGCCTTCCAGAAGTACACGAAGCCGCCGACACCTATGACGACCGCCCAGCCCACAGCGTAGACCCAGGTGATCTGGGGGACGCCTTCGGCATAGGCCCCGTCCATCAGGGCGTGGCGCATGAGGTCGATGTAGACGGTGGCCGGGTTGGCCTCCAGCACGTCGATCACCCAGGACGGCGCGTCGGTTTCCTCGATCTTGTAGCGCAGCGGGAAGATCACGCCGGAGCCGTACATCCAGGTGCGCAGGATGAACGGCATCAGCTGGGCCAGGTCGGGGGTGTTGCTCCCCATCCTGGCGAAGACCATGGCGAGCCCGGTGTTGAAGACCAGCTGGAGCGCCAGCACGGGGACCACCAGCACCCAGGAGAAGCCGGGGAAGTGCTGGAAGCCGATCATCACGACGGCCAGCACGGCCATCGAGTAGAGCAGTTGCTGGAGCTGCTGGAGGGAGAAGGAGATGGGCAGCGAGGCCCGGGGGAAGTGCAGGGCCCGGACCAGGCCCAGGTTGCCGGAGATCGACTTGACTCCGGAGATCACCGAGGCCTGGGTGAAGGTGAAGACGAAGATGCCGGTGACCAGGAACGGGATGTACTCGTCGTTCTTCATGTCGTCCTTGCCACCCATGACAAGGCCGAAGATCAGGAAGTAGACGAAGGCGTTGAGCAGTGGCGTGAAAACCTGCCAGAGTTGGCCGAGTTTCGCCTGGCTGTACTGAGCCATCAACTTCGCCTGCGAGAAGGCGACGATGAAGTGCCGGCGTCCCCACAACTGCCGTACGTACTGGGGCAACGAGGGTCGCGCACCGCTGACGGACAGACCGTGAAGGGCCGCGAGTTCGGCCGGTGTCACCTCGTGTGGGGGTGCGCTGGTGCGCGTGGTCTCACTCACCTTGAAAACTCTCGTCCTCGCAGGGCAGCAGGCGGATGGCGCCGCGGAGCCGCGGCTCCAGGATGGTCTCAGATCCGAGCTTGTCAGATGACGGGAGGTCGGCCGAGACGTGTCAGGCGCCACACCGTACGCCACCGCATCGGTCTCCGGCGACCACACGGCGTCCGCCAGCCCTCCACGAAGCCGCGGAACCACGCTCCGAGGGCCGCCATGGAGCGGGTTCTGGCCACCGTGAGCAGCAGCCAGACCAGCAGGTAGACCGGCACCAGCACCAGTGGCAGGTTACGCCTGGCCAGCCACACCCGGTTCCGCGCGACCATGCGGTGGAAGCCGGGGTGCCTGGACGGCGCGGTGGCCGGGTGGTGCAGCACCAGGTCGGCGCGGTACTCGATCCGCCAGCCGGCGTCCAGCGCCCGCCAGGCCAGGTCGGTCTCCTCGTGGGCGTAGAAGAAGTCCTCGGGGAGGCCGCCGACCTCCTGGAACACCCGGGTGCGCACCGCGTTGGCGCCGCCGAGGAAGGTGGTGACCCGCGAGGAGCGGTGCGGGTCGGAGGCGCGCAGCCGGGGCACGTGGCGGCGCTGGGTGGTGCCGGTGGCCGGGTCGGCGATGCGGAAGCTGACGATGCCGAGGCGCGGGTCGGCGCCGAAGGCGGCGCGGACCAGCTCGGCGGTGTCGTGGTGGGGCAGGTGGCCGTCGTCGTCGAGGAAGAGCAGCACGTCGACCTCGTGGCCGCCGGGGCCGAAGGCCTCGATGCCGACGTTGCGCCCGCCGGGGATGCCCAGGTTCTCCGGCAGCTCTATGCCGCGGACCGCCTCGGGCAGGTCGGGCAGCGCGGCGCCGTTGCCGACCACCACGACCTCGATCGGATCGCCGTCCTGCCCGGCGACCGAGTCGAGGAGCGCGCGCAGCTCCTTGGGGCGGTCGCCCATGGTGAGGACGATCGCGCCGAGCCTCGGCGGTGCGGCGCCCCGGCTCCCGCCGGGGCCCCCGGGCGCCTCCGTCACCGCAGTCTGCTGGAGGCGAGGATGGACACCAGGTGCAGCAGGGTCTGGACCACCGCTATCGCGGCCAGCAGGGCGACCCCGAACCGGGTGAAGAACAGGTCGCCGCGGGCCAGGTCGAGGACCCCGACGAGCAGGATCAGCAGCGACGCCTCGACGCCGCCGACCAGCCGGTGGAACTTGAGGGCGGCGGCCGCCCGGCGGGCCAGCGCCATGCCGGAGGAGCGGGGCACGGCGGCCTCGTCCCGGACGGCGGCGAGGCCGCTGCGGGTCCTGGCCACGTCGACGAGGTCGGTCTCGGCCTTGATCAGGATGGCGCCCAGGGCGGCCACGGTGCCGAGGAAGGCCCACAGCCAGTTGGGCGCGGGCCCCTCCTGGGCGAAGACGTCGGCGGCCCGCACGCCGAAGCCGACCAGCAGCGCGGCCTCGGCCAGGTAGTGGCCGATCCGGTCGAGGTAGACGCCGGTGACCGAGGTCTGGGCGCGCCACCTGGCGACCTCGCCGTCCACGCAGTCGAGCAGCAGGTAGAGCTGGATCAGCAGGGCCGCGAGCAGCGCGCCGGCCAGCCCGGGCACCAGCAGCGCGGCGCCGGCGGCCACCCCGGCCACCACCATCAGGTAGGTGAGCTGGTTGGGGGTGATCCGCGAACCGACCAGGTGCCTGGTCCAGCGCAGCGAGATCTCCCGCATGTAGAGGCGGCCGGCCCAGTGCTCGCCGCTGCGCCGGTCCTTGACCCCGGCCGGGTGCACGACCGGTCGGAGTTCAGCTACTGATGGCTTTGACATAGTCCGCGTACGCGTCCCTGATCTCGTCGGTGGTCAGGTCGAGGTGCTCGAGGATGGTGTAGCGCCCCGGCCTGGTCTGTGGCGCGAAGGCCACGGCCGTCACGAACTCCTCGGTGCTGAAGCCGATGTCGCCAGGCAGCACCGGCAGGCGGTGGCGCCGCAGCACGTCGACGATCAGCCGGCACTGCTCGCGGGCGCCGCGCAGGTGCATGGCGAAGGCCGCGCCGAGGCCGCACTGCTCGCCGTGCGGGGCCGACCGCTTCGGGTAGAGGATGTCCAGCGCGTGGCAGATCTCGTGGCAGGCGCCGGAGGACGGCCGGCTGTGACCGGCGATGGACATGGCGATGCCGGAGAGCACCAGCGCCTCGGCGAGCACGGTGAGGAACGCGTCGTCGCCGCAGTCGCCCGGGTGGCGCAGCACGGCCTCGCCTGCCTGCCTGGCCATGGCGGCGGCCAGCCCGTCGATCTGCTCGCCGGTCTCGCGGTGGGACAGCTCCCAGTCGGCGATGGCCGAGATGTTGGAGACGGCGTCGCCGACCCCGGAGCGCACGTAGCGGACCGGGGCCTGGCGGATCACGTCGAGGTCGACGACGAGCGCGATCGGGGTGGGCACCCCGTAGGAGCCGCGCCCCGCGTCGTTGTCCAGCGTGGAGACGGGCGAGCAGATGCCGTCGTGGGCGAGGTTGGTGGCGACGGCCACCAGCGGCAGCCCGACGCGGGCGGCGGCGTACTTGGCGACGTCGATGATCTTGCCGCCGCCGAGGCCGACGACGGCGTCGTAGTGGCCCGAGCGCATGGCGTCGGCGAGCTGGACGGCGGCGTCGATGGTCCCGCCGCCGACCTCGTACCAGTCGGCGCCCGGGAGGGCCGGGGCCAGCCGCTCGCGCAGGCCGGCGCCCGAGCCGTTGCTGATGGCGAAGGCCAGCCGGCCCGAGGAGGAGATCCGCTGGTCAGCGAGGAGCCCCGCCAGGTTGTCCAGGGCCCCGGCGGCGATGTCGACCGAGACGGGGGACGGGATGAGGCGGGTCAGTACCGGCACGCGATCTCCCTGCCCTTGGCGAGGTCGTCGTGGTTGTCGATCTCGACCCAGCTGACCTCGCCGATGGGGGTGGTGTCGACCTGGAAGCCGCGGTTGACCAGCTCCTGGTAGCCGTCCTCGTAGTAGAGCTGGGGGTCGCGCTCGAAGGTGGTGCGCAGCGCGTCGGCCAGCTCGGCGGCGGCCTCGGGTTCGATCAGGGTGACGCCGATGTACTCGCCGGTGGCCTCTGCGGGTTCCATCAGCTTGGTGATGCGGCGGACGCCGGTGACCGGGTCGGCGACGACCTTCATCTCCTCGTCGGCGAGCTTCTTGACGGTGTCCAGGGCGAGGAGGATCTTCTGCCCCTGGCCGCGGGCCGCGAGGAGGGTCCTCTCGACGGAGGCGGGGTGCACGGTGTCGCCGTTGGCGAGGATCACCCCCTCCTTGATGACGTCCCTGGCGCACCAGAGGGAGTAGGCGTTGTTCCACTCCTCGGCCTTGTCGTTCTCGACGAGGGTGAGCTTGACGCCGTAGCGGCTCTCCAACTCGGCGCGGCGCTCGTAGACGGCCTCCTTGCGGTAGCCCACGACGATGGCCGCCTCGGCGAGGCCGACCTCGGCGAAGTTGGCCAGCGTGAGGTCGAGGACGGTTCTCGGCTCGCCTCCGTCGGTGGGCTCGACCACCGGGACCAGCGCCTTGGGCAGGGTGTCCGTGTAGGGGCGAAGACGCCGGCCGGCGCCGGCGGCCAGCACGAGGCCGATCATGCGGGTTCTCCTGTTTCGTCGTGTACGGCGGGTGCCTGGGAGGAGATCCAGAAGCGGATGCTCTCGCCAAGCACCAGAAGCGCGAGACCGCCGGCGAGGACGGACAGCGCGGCGGTGAGGCCCGCCCCGGCCGACCAGAGGGCGGCAGCGGCGGTGACCGCCAGGGTGCGGCCCTCGTGGCCGCCGGCGGCCGTCACCAGCCAGTGGGGGGGCGACCCGGCGCCGCCACGGAGGCGGTACACCGTGTCGTAGTGATGGTAGGCGCTGGCCGCAACCAGGCAGAAAGCGGCCGGCAATGCTCCGTTCACCCCGCTGTCGGCGGCGATGAGGAGCACGGTGAGGTACTCGCCGGCCCGGAAGAGCGGCGGCAGCAGCCAGTCGAACGGCCGGGTCGGCTCGGCGGCCAGCGCACGGCCGGCGCAGAGCGCGTAGAGCGCGGCGGCGCCGACGGCGGCCCAGCCGCCGGCGACGCCGAACGGCAGCAGGCCGGCGAGCAGCGCGGGGGTGCCGGCCAGGGCCCAGAGGGGCGCGGCGAGCGCCGGGCGGCGTATGGGGGTGCGGGCGGCGGCGACGGCGTCGGCGAGGGCGACATGATCGGCGAGGCCGTCGAGGGCGTGGACGCGATCCTGGCCGAGGGCGGGCAGCCGCCGGGAGCGCAGCAGCCGGCCCGCGGTGGTGTAGCAGGCGGCGAGGCCGCAGGCCACCAGCAGTACGACGAGGGTGGTGCGGGGGGTGGTGAGCGCGGTGAGGACCGCGATCAGGGCCCAGCGCTCGCCGATGGGCAGCACGACCATGCGGCGGGCCCAGACCGTCCAGCCGATGCGGTCGAGCCGGCCGGTGAGGGCGGCGGACGCGGCGCCCGCCGAGGCGCCCTGGGGGGTGACGTGGGCCTCGTTGAAGGCGAAGTCGACGATGTGGCGGCAGGTCTGGAGCACCATGGCGCCGAGCGCCAGTGCCCACACGTCGTCGCCGCCGCGGGCGGCGCCGATGGCGAGTCCGGCGTAGTAGGCGTACTCCTTGGCCCGGTCGAAGGTGGCGTCGAGCCAGGCGCCGAGCGTCGAGTACTGGAGGGAGTACCTGGCGAGCTGGCCGTCCGTGCAGTCGAGCACGAAGGAGAACAGCAGCAGCAGACCGGCGGCGACGAAGCCGCCCCGGCTGCCGGTGGCGGCGCAGCCGGCCGCCACCAGGGCGGTGAGCAGCGAGGCGGTGGTGACCTGGTTGGGGGTGAGGCCGCGGTTGGCGCACCAGCGGGCCAGGTAGCGGGAGTAGGGGCTGACGAGGTGGGTGGTGAAGAAGCCGTCGCGCGACTTGACGGCGGAGCGCAGCCGGACGGCCTCGTCGTCGACGGCGGCGACGGCCGCGGCGGCCTCCGTGCGCTCGGCGCCGGTGGCGGGGACGGCGGCGACCAGGGTGCCCAGCTCGGGGCGGTGCACCGGGGTGCCCTCGGCCTCGACGCGCTCGGCCAGCCGGTCGGGCAGGCAGCCGGTGGTCGGCGGGGCGGCGACCGCGCCGCCGGCGGCCCCCGGCTCACCGGCCGTGGCCCGGGCGGCGTCCTCGGTGGCGGAGGCCGTCAGCGCGCCGCGCTCGCTCGGCAGCACGGCGACCGCGCCGGGGATGGCGGCCACGCCGAAGCGGGGGTCGGTGAGGCCGAGGCGCAGGCTGTGCCGGTGCCCGACGAACCTGGGGTCGACCACGGCGACGCGCTGGCCGGCCGGCACGGCGGCCAGGGCCTGCGCGAGGGCGGCGGGCCGCTCCGCCTGCCGCACGGCGAACCCGAGCGCCGAGAGGTCGCGCTCGAGCGTCGACCCGGGGACGGGCGGACCGGTGAGGATCGCGGTCGACAGGTGACTCACTCCTTGGGGCGAGGGCGCGCTCTGCGCCCCGCACGTCGGCAGAGATTATCTGATGAGAACCCTGCGGCAAGAATGGCGTTGGCCTCAGGAAACCCGGAGTTCATGTCACTCCCCTCCGCGGGCACGAATGCGACCCTACGCGATCGGTCGGACACGGTGCGCGCCCGCGGTTAGGCTGCCGCCATGAGCTGGCTGATCACCGGTGGCGCCGGGTACATAGGGGCACATGTCGTCGAGGTCCTGCGGGCCGCGGGAGAGCGGGTCGTGGTGCTCGACGACCTCTCCACGGGGCGGGCCGAGCGGCTGCCGGCCGACGTGCCCCTGGAGGTCGGCTCGACGCTCGACCGGGAGCTGCTCGACCGGGTCCTCACGGTCCACCGAGTCACCGGCGTCGTGCACCTGGCGGCGCGGAAGCAGGTCGCGGAGTCCGTCGGCGACCCGCTGGGCTACTACCGGGCCAACGTGCACGGCCTCACGGTGCTGCTCGAGGCGGTGGCGGCGGCGGGGGTGCGCCGGTTCGTCTTCTCGTCGTCCGCCGCCGTCTACGGGATGCCGGCGGCCGACGACCTCACGGACGGCCTGGTCACCGAGGAGACGCCGTGCCGGCCGATGAACCCCTACGGCGAGACCAAGCTGGCCGGCGAGTGGCTGGTGCGGGCCGCCGGGCGGGCGCACGGGCTCGGCACGGTCTGCCTGCGCTACTTCAACGTGGCCGGCGCCGCCAGGACCGACCTCGTGGACACGGGGGCGGCGAACGTCATCCCGATGTTCTTCGAGCGCCTGGAGCGCGGCGAGGCCCCGCTGATCTTCGGCGACGACTACCCGACGCCGGACGGCACCTGCGTCCGGGACTACGTGCACGTCTCCGACCTCGCCGAGGCCCACCTGGCCGCCGTCCGCCATCTCCAGCGCGCGGACGACCCGGCGGCGGCCGGCGACCTGACCGTGAACATCGGCACCGGCCGGGGGGCCTCGGTGCGGGAGCTGGCCGAGCTGGTGGCCGAGGTGACCGGCGTGAAGGAGCCGGCGCCGCGGGTCGCCGACCGGCGCCCTGGCGACCCGGCGCGCGTGGTGGCGTCGGCCGCGCTGGCGCGCGACCGGCTCGACTTCGAGGCGCGCAGGAGCCTGGCCGAGATGGTGGAGTCCGCCTGGGCCGGCTGGCGCGCCCGACCCCAGGAACCGGCCTGACCTGAGGGTTCGCGCCAGCGGCGGGCCACTACCGCGGACACCGTCACCAGAACTGGCAAACCCGCAGGTCAGCGCAATGACAACGGTGTTCAGTGCCGCGTTGCCAGATACCCCCCACCCGTAGTTCACTGAGGTCGCGACGCCGGATCGATCTCAGGAGGGCGCCGAGCCATGGGAGCCGGACACAACCACGGACACCAACACCACCACGGGGGCCCGACGGGGGCAGCGGGCACCGCGGGCGCGGCCTATGTCGGCCGGCTCCGCTGGGCCCTCGTGCTGGCCCTCACGCTGCTGGTCGCCCAGATCGTCGGCGCGGCCGTCACGGGCTCGCTCGCCCTGCTGGCCGACGCGGGCCACGTGGCGACGGACTCGGTCGGCGTCGCCCTGGCGCTCTTCGCGATCCACGTCGCCAACCGGCCGGCGAGCGAGCGGCGCACCTTCGGCTTCGCGCGGATGGAGATCCTCGCCGCGCTGGTGAACTGCCTGCTGCTGTTGGGCGTCGGCGGCTACATCGCCTTCGAGGCGGTCGAGCGACTGCGCGAGCCGGCCGAGGTACCCGGCGGCCTCACCGTACTGTTCGGCGTGGTGGGCCTGGCGCTCAACCTGGTGGCGCTCGCGCTGCTGATGCGCGGCCAGCGGGAGAGCCTGAACGTGCGCGGCGCCTTCCTCGAGGTGCTGGCCGACGCGCTCGGCTCGGTGGCCGTGGTGGTCGCCGCGGTTGTGATCATCACCACGGGCTGGCAGCAGGCCGACACCATCGCCTCGCTGGTGATCGCGGCGCTGATCGTGCCGCGCACCGTGAAACTGGCCAGGGAGGCGCTCGACGTGCTGCTCGAGGCGGCGCCGAAGGACGTGCGGATCGCCGAGGTCAGGTCGCACATCCTGGAGCTCCCGGGAGTGGCGGACCTGCACGACCTGCACGTCTGGACGATCACCTCGGGGATGCCGGTGCTCTCCGCGCACGTGGTGGTGGACCAGGACACCCTGGACGCCATCGGCCACGAGCGGATGCTGCACGACCTCCAGAACTGCCTGGGCGAGCACTTCGATGTGGCGCACTGCACATTCCAGTTGGAGCCGCGCGGTCACGCGGCACACGAGGCGGGGCTCTGTCACTGACCCCGTGGGGCACACTGGTCGAAGGGCTGGTCCAAACAGAGCGAGCGCGGGGCCAGTAATACCGGGAGAACAGGTCTCACATGCCCCACAGCACAGCCGTCGCGGCCGATCCGATCCTGCTCGAACTCGTCGACGAGGACGGCAGGACGATCGGCACCGCGGAGAAGCTCTCCGCCCACCGGGCGCCGGGGCTGCTCCACCGGGCCTTCTCCGTCTTCCTCTTCGACCCGGCAGGGCGGCTGCTGCTCCAGCGTCGGGCGGCCGGCAAGTACCACTCCCCCGGCGTCTGGTCCAACACCTGCTGCGGGCACCCCTATCCGGGCGAGCCGCCGTTCCTGGCCGCGACCCGCCGCACCGCCGAGGAGCTCGGCGCGGCACCGGCGCTGCTCCGCGAGGCCGGCACGGTGCGGTACAACCACCCGGACCCGGCCTCGGGCCTGGTGGAGCAGGAGTACAACCACCTCTTCGCCGGCGTCGTCACCGAGCCGCTGCGGCCCGATCCGGCGGAGGTCGACGACACGGCCTTCGTGACCCCTGGCGAGCTGAGCAGGCTGCGGGCCGCCCGGGCGTTCTCGGTCTGGTTCCACACCGTGCTCGACGCCGCCCGGCCGGCGATCCGGGAGCTGACGGGGGCCACCGCCGGCTGGTGAGTCGGCCGGGCGGCCGTTCAGAACCCGTCCACCGGGAGGGCGGCCCAGATCAGCTTGCCGCCGGTCGCGGTCGGCGCGACCCCGCAGTCCCCGCCGGCCTCCAGCGCGGTCGCCTTGACCAGCAGCAGACCGCGCCCGCCGGTGTGTTGCTGGTCGGGCGCGGCCTCCAGGGCCCGCGGCCGGTACGGGTGCCCGTCCTCGACCGAGAGCCGGACCCAGTGCGCGTCGAAGCCGACCTCGACGCCGATCTCGGTGGTGAGCAGCGCGGCGTGCCGGACGGAGTTGGTGACCAGTTCGGAGAGGATCAGCAACACGCCGTACAGCCGGTCGGCCGTGAGCGGTGCCTGTTGGCGGCGGAGCAGATCGCGCACCGCGTGCCGGATACGCGGCACCGCGTGCTCGACCGGCGGGACGCTGAACCGCCAGATCCCGGCGTGGCCGGTTGTCGGAGGGACCCCGGGGAACGGCAGGGCGGCGCCTGATCTACTGTCCATGGCACCGAGTCTTGGCATGTGCCAGGACGGCATGACCCAGTGACCGCAACTCGCCACAAATAGGACGCAATTCGATCGAGCGTTTTCGGGTGCGACCGATTGCCGACCGGATTTGCCCGGCGAGCCCTCAGCACCCCCCGAAGGCCGCCAAGGCCGAGGTCACCCGACCGGCCGGGGCGCACCGTAGCGAATCCGTGGCGGGCCGCGCCCCCGACGCGAGCGCCGGAGTGCGCCGCCGCTTGTGTCGCGACTATACGCAAGTTGAGAAATAGGACCGCTGGGCGACCACAGCGCGACGGTTTCGAAAGGGTCGGCACCATACATGGTTACTATCACCATGTATATGAATTAGCCCGAACCATACGCAATAGGGCCGAGACCACTCGCTATCGACATTTCGGAGAGTGTTCGAGGGGGATGAGGGGCAAGGTCATCCCGACTCTTTCCCCTGGACGTTGGAGTGCTGCTGTCATGGCTCTTCCGCAAGGTCCCCTGGAGCACCGCTACCGGGGGGAACATCCGGTGCGGACCCTCGCCTATCTCTTCCGGGACGCCCGCCTCCGGATAGTGGTCGCCGTGCTCGCATTCATCGTCAAGCACAGCCCCGTCTGGCTGCTCCCGCTGGTCACCGCCAACATCATCGACATCGTCGTGGAACGCCGGCCGATCTCCCAACTCGGCGTCAACACCATGGTGCTGACCGTCGTGCTGCTGCTGAACTACCCCACCCACCTGCTCTACGTCCGCTGCATGCACGGCAGCGTGCGGCGCGTGGGCACCGGGCTGCGCTCCGCGCTCTGTCGGCGGATGCAGGAGCTGTCCATCGGCTACCACTCGCGGATCAGCGCGAGCGCCCTGCAGACCAAGGTGATCAGGGACGTGGAGAACATCGAGGTGTCGGCGCAGCAGACCGCCGACACCGGTCTTGGCGCCATCATCACCCTCGTCGGCGGCATGGTGGTCATCGCGGCCCGGGTCCCGGAGGCGCTGCCCGTCTTTCTGGTGATGGTGCCCGCCACCACCCTGCTGGTGCGCAGGCTGCGCGGCCGGCTGCGCAGCCACAACGAGCGGTTCCGCCGCCAGGTGGAGCAACTCTCCTCCCGGGTCGGGGAGATGACCAGCCTGATCCCCGTCACCCGGGCCCACGGCCTGGAGCGGACCGCGATCGGCCGGGTCGACGGCAGCCTGCGCCAGGTGCTCACCGCGGGTATACGGCTCGACCTGATCAACGGTCACTTCGGGGCGCTCGCCTGGATCCTGCTCCAGGCCATCGGCATCGGCTTCCTGGCCGGCGCGGCGCTGGTCTCGTACTACGCCTGGCTGCCGATCAGCCCGGGCGACGTGGTGATGCTCAGCACCTTCTTCACCACCCTGACCGGCTCCATGACGATGATGATGAGCCTGACCCCGATCATTTCCAAGGGCCTGGAGTCGGTGCGCTCGGCCGGCGAGGTGCTCGAGGCCCCCGACCTGGAGGTCAACGCGGGCAAGGCCCAGGTGACGGCGGTCAAGGGCCGGCTCGACTTCGAGGACGTCAGCTACCGGTACGACGGCGAGGGACCCGCCGCCGTGACCAGGTTCGACCTCCGGGTGCCGCCCGGCCAGACGATCGCCCTGGTGGGCGCCTCGGGCGCCGGCAAGTCCACCGTCCTCAACCTGCTGATCGGCTTCATCCGCCCGGTCTCCGGCCGGATCCTGCTGGACGGCAGCGACATGGCAGGACTCGACCTGCGCAGCTACCGCCGCTTCCTCTCGGTGGTCCCCCAGGAGTCCGTGCTGTTCGAGGGCTCGGTCCGGGAGAACGTCGGCTACGGCATGCCGGACATCGACGAGGAGACCGTGCGCGACGCCCTGCGCGACGCCAACGCGCTGGAGTTCGTCGACCGGCTGCCCAACGGGCTCGACACGGTGGTCGGCGAGCGCGGCGCCCGGCTCTCCGGGGGCCAGCGGCAGCGCATCGCCATCGCCAGGGCGCTGATCCGCGACCCGCGGATCCTGGTGCTCGACGAGGCCACCTCCGCCCTCGACACCCGCTCGGAGGCGCTGGTCCAGGAGGCCATGAACCGGCTGATGCGCGGCCGCACGGTCTTCGTCGTCGCCCACCGGCTGTCCACCGTCCGCGGGGCCGACCGGATCGTGGTACTCGACCAGGGGCGGATCCAGGAGGTCGGCAGCCACGCGGAGCTGCTGCGCCGCGGCGGGGCCTACGCCCGGCTCCAGTCGAACCAGCTCGGCTAGGGCCGGGCTCACGGGCATCCGCGGGGCACGGGGCCGGTCGGGTGGGCCGGCCCCGCCGCGGCTCATCCCGGGTCGACCTCGTTCAGCTCCCCGTCCAGGGCCAGCCACCTGGTGACCCCGATACCGCGCAGGAACGGCAGGTCGTGACTGACCACGAGCAGCGCCCCACGGTAGGAGTGCAGCGCCGAGGTCAGCTGCCGGACGCTGGCCAGATCCAGGTTGTTGGTCGGCTCGTCGAGCATCAGCAGCTGCGGGGCGGGCTCGGCCAGCATCAGCGCGGCCAGCGACGCCCGGAAGCGCTCGCCGCCCGAGAGGGAGCCGACCAGCTGGTCGGGGCGCCCCTTCCTGAAGAGGAACCTGGCCAACTGGGCCCTGATGTGCTGCGGGTCGGCCGCCGGCGCGAGCCGGCGGACGTTCTCGAGGATGCTCAGCGACTCGTCGAGCAGGTCGAGGCGCTGCGGCAGATACCGCAGCGGCACGTGTGCCAGAGCCGCGCCCGACACCGGTTCGAGCGCGCCCGCCACGGTGTCGAGCAGCGTCGTCTTGCCGGCGCCGTTGTCGCCGGTCAGCGCGATCCGCTCGGGGCCGATCACCTCGAGTGCGGCCAGGACGCCACCGCGCAGTTCGAGGTCGGCGAGTTCCAGCACCCGGCGGCGGGCCGGCACCGCGGTGTGCGGCAGGTCGACCCGGATCTCGTCGTCGTCCCGGACGGCGGTCTCCGCCTCGGCCAGGCGCTCCCTGGCGTCGGACAGCCGGTCCTCGTGCAGCCCGCGGTGGCGACCTGCGGTCTCCTGGGCGCGCCGCTTCCTGGCCCCGATCAGGATCTTTGGCGCGCCGCCGCGCTCCGCCTCCCGCCTCCCCTGGCCGGCCCGGCGCGCCAGCTTCTCGTTGGCCTCGACCAACTCCCGCTTCTGACGCCGCACATCGGCCCCGGCGGCGCGCACCGTCCGCTCGGCGGCCTCCTGTTCCACGGCCAGCGCGGCCTCGTACGCGGAGAGCGTGCCGCCGAACGAGCCGATCCTGCCCTCCCGCAGGTCGGCGATCTGATCGACCCGCTCCAGGAGTTCGCGGTCGTGGCTGACCACCACGAGCACCCCGGACCAGCCGGCCACCGCCGCGTGGAGCCGCTCGCGGGCCCGCAGGTCGAGGTTGTTGGTGGGCTCGTCGAGCAGCAGCACGTCGGGACGGCGCAGCAGCAGGGCGGCGAGGCCGAGCAGCACGGTCTGACCGCCGGAGAGCCGGCCCACGGTCCGGTCCAGGTCGACGCCGGTCAGGCCGAGTTGGTCGAGGGTGGCCCTGGTGCGCTCCTCAACGTCCCAGTCGTCGCCGACGGCGGCGAAGTGCTCGTCGGCCACGTCCCCTGACTCGATGGCGTGCAGCGCGGCCCGAGCCCGGTCGACGCCGAGCACCTGGTCGACGCGCTGCCCGGTGTCCAGGGTGACGTTCTGCGGCAGGTAGCCGAGCTCGCCGGTCACCCGGACCGTGCCGGAGGTGGGGGTGAGGCGGCCGGCGAGGAGCCGCAACAGGGTGGACTTCCCGCTGCCGTTGAGCCCGATCAGGCCGGTGCGGCCGGGCCCCGCGGCGAAGTCGAGGCCGTCGAACAGCCGGGTGCCGTCCGGCCAGGTGTAGCCGAGCCGGACACAGGTGAGCTGGGCGGTGGTGGGCATCTCGAAGCTCCGGTGTTTGTCACGAACGATTGACGGAACGTGGCGACACCGGGCCCGGAGACGGCCGGGACAGGCAGATCGGAGCGGACGACGAGACGGGCGGGAGGGCCGGGCTCAGCCGAGGTCGATCACGCGACGCGGCGCCGCACGTCCGACTCGGGACGCGCGGGCATCGGGCTCGCGGTGTCAGCGACCTCAGCCCTCCAACGGGCCCTCCTCACGACGACGACAGGTCGTGGACGAGCGTAGGAGACGGCCGGGCGGCGGGGCAACCGGTTATCGGCGCGGGCACCGCCCGGCGGAAGGGGAGGGCGTCAGGCCTTGCCCCGGGCGACGAGCCTGGCCTGCCTGGCGGCCAGGCGCTCGTCGAAGATCGTGGCCTCGGAGTCGAGACCGCCGAGGAACTGGCCGAGCTCGTCCTGGGCCTTCAGGCCCTCGGGACCGAGGCCGCTGACGTCCAGCGCCTTGAAGAAGCGCAGCACCGGCTGGAGCACCTCGTCGTGGTGGATGCGCAGGTTGTAGATGCCGCCGATGGCCATCCGGGCCGCGGCCCGCTCGAAGCCGGGGATGCCGTGTCCCGGCATCCGGAAGTTGACCACCACGTCGGCGACGGCCCGCATCGCCTGGTCGGGGGCCAGCTCGAAGGCCGCCTTCAGCAGGTTGCGGTAGAAGACCATGTGCAGGTTCTCGTCGGTGGCGATCCGGGCCAGCATCCTGTCGCACAGCGGATCACCGGACTCGCGGCCGGTGTTGCGGTGCGATATTCGGGTGGCCAGCTCCTGGAAGGCCACGTACGCGACGGAGTGCAGCATCGAGTGCCCGTTGTCGGACTCGAACCCCTCCGACATGTGCGACATGCGGAAGTTCTCCAGCGCCACCGGGTCGACGGCACGGGTGGTCAGCAGGTAGTCCCGCAGCACGATGCCGTGCCGGCCCTCCTCCGCGGTCCAGCGGTGCACCCAGGTGCCCCAGGCGCCCTCACGGCCGAAGATCGAGGCGATCTCGTGGTGGTAGCTCGGCAGGTTGTCCTCGGTGAGCAGGTTGACCACCAGGGCGGTGCGGCCGATGTCGGTGACCTTGGACTGCTCCACGGCCCAGGGCTCGCCGCCCATCAGACCGTCGAAGTTCCGGCCGTCGCTCCACGGCACGTACTCGTGGGGCATCCAGTCCTTGGCTATGGCCAGGTGGCGGTTGAGCTCCTTCTCCACCACCTCCTCCAGGGCATGGATCAGGCGGACGTCGGTCCACTGGTCCGAGCTGTGCGGTGGAGTGGGGCTGAGGGTCACTGGAGCTCCTGGCGGGAAACGCGAATACCTACGAGACCGTAGGTTACGGCACCGTAAGTTGTTACCCGCCGGTCTGGCAAGGGAATGGCCGTAAAACGCGGGCCACTTCACAACGCGGCGGCCCGGACCTTCCCGGTCCGGGCCGCCGTGACGTGCTTGGTCGCCGGTCAGCGCTTGCCGCGCTCCGGCCGCACCAGGCCGGCGCGACGCAGCGCGTCGGCCATGGCGCTGTTCGCTGGCGGCGCATCGCGCCGCTGGCCACCGCCGCCGGAACCGCCGGCGCCGCCGCCACCGCGCCGGTCCCGCTGTCGCGGG
>NZ_BAAGPR010000052.1:0-51962 GCF_054783955.1 Streptomyces mayteni
CCGCCGGCGCCGCCTCCCAGGGGCCGTGGGGCTACGGCCTGGCCGGCGTCGGCGCGCTCGTCACCGCCGGCTCGCTGCTGCGGCGGCGCGGCGCCTGGGCCGACCAGTGGCTGCTCGACCGGCTGCGCCGCGACGCGCTGGCCCCGGACGGCACGGCCGCCCCGGCCGACCGCGCCGACGCGGCGGACCTCGGGCTCGCCACGGCGCTGCTGCCGGCCCTCGACATCGCCGAGTTCCCGGACCGCAACGGCCGTGACCTCGGCGTGCTGGCGGACGGCCGCGGCCACGCCGCGATCGTCGAGTTCCCCGGCGGGGTGCTGCCTTCGCTGCCGGCCGGCGTCATCGCCCGCTGGCTGGACGAGGACCCGGCCCGCCCGGCCGCCGCCCAACTCGTCGTCGAGCAGTTCGGCCTGCCGCCCTGGGACTTCCACTACCGCTACCAGCCCACCATCGCCTACCGCCAACTGCCGTTCGCCGGGCGCCCGGTGGCGGTGCGCTCCTGGCTGGTGCTGCGCTACGAGCCGTTCGACGCGCCCGAGTCGGCCGAGCGGCGCGGCGGTGGCGCGGCCGGCGCGCGGGCCGCGGAGGCCGCCGCCACCGCCAGGATCCGGGCCGCCCTCGCCACCCGCGGCATGCCGAGCCTGCCGCTCGACGCTGGACAGCTGCGGGACCTGCTGCGGCAGATCGGCGACGCGTCGCCCGAGGGCCGGGCGATCACCGGCAGTTGGGCCGGCAGCGCGGCCACCCACTGCACCGTCACGGCCGAGGTGGCGAACCAGTCCGACTGGGCGCGGCTGCTCGGCTCGTTGGCCACCTGCACCGCCGACCGGGTGATCACCGCCGCCACCCTGACCAGGGAGGGCACGGAGCTGCGGGTGCGGACGGCGGTCCGGGTCGTCAGCACCATGGCCCAGCACGCGGCGGCCGAACGCGACCGGCTGGTCAAGGCCGGCGTCGTCGGCCCATCGGCCGCCGACCAGACCGCCGGCCTGCTCGCCACCCTCCCGGTGGCCTACCCGGCCCGCTCCCTGGTCGAGGCGACCGGGTTCACGACGACGGGGGGAACGCGGTGACCAGCGTTTCGGGGGTGGCCGGGCTGTCCGCCACGTGGTGGCGGTTGGTCGAGGCGACCGGGTTCACGACGACGGGGGGAACGCGGTGACCAGCGTTTCGGGGGTGGCCGGGCTGTCCGCCACGTGGTGGCGGTTGGTCGAGGCGACCGGGTTCACGACGACGGGAGGAACGCGGTGACCACCATCCCCGACCTGGCCGAACTCCCGGCCACCTCGTGGCGGGACGAGGAGCCGGCCGACTGCCGGCTCACGCCCGCCTTCACCGGCATCCACCTCGGCACCGACCGGGCGGGCCAGCCCGTCGCGATCCCCGCGCCCGGCCCTGCCGGCATGCGGATCGGTGTGCTCGGCGAGTCCCTCTTCGGCCGGCTCTTCGCGCTGCGGCTGCTGGCGGTCGGCGCCCGGGTCACGGCCGTCACCCGGGTCGTCGACCAGTGGACGGGCGTCGCGCAGGCCGCCGGCGACCGGCTGTCGGTCCTCGACACCATCCCGGCCTGGCCTGGCAACCCGGCGGCGCCCCCCACCGTGGCGGACGGCCCGCAGGCCCTGGTCTGCGACCTGCGCCGGGCCCCGCACGTCGCGCTGGCGGCCGGCCCCTGGCGCACGGTGCTGCACGTGACGCGCGCCGCGCCGCGCCGCTCGGCCTTCTGGACGGCGGCCGACGCGGTGCTGGCGCTCGACGCGCACTTCGCGGAGCCGGTGGAGCGCGTCCTCGGCCCGGAACCGGCCCGCGTCACCGCCGCGTTGGCGCCGGGCGAGATCGCCCTCTTCCGCCCCGGCGGGGTGGACGTGCTCCGGCCCGACATCTCCCCTGGCGAGACGGCGCTGCTGACCCCTGGCCAACGCCGGGTGCCGTCCGCCGAGGGCTGACGGCCGCCCCGGCGCCCGGCGCCCCAGCGCCCCAGCGCCCCGGCTCAGCCGCCCGCCGGGCCCACCGAAGTGGCGGGCGTGATCGGGAAGTTGTGCCGGAACACGTTCTCCGGGTCGTAGGCGGCCTTCGCCCTGCGCAGCCGGTCGAGGGTGGCCGGCGGGAAGGCCCTGGTCAGCGCGTCGGCGTGGTCGTGGGTCTCGAAGCTGAGGTAGATCCCGGAGGCCGGGAGCCGCCGCCACTCCCGGCGGGCCGCCTCCTCGTGGCCGGTCCGCACCGCGGCGAAGAGGGAGAAGTTCTCCGTGCGGTGCGCGTAGGCGGTGGCGTCGGCCGGCATGTCGTTCACCGCCCCGCCCACGGTGCGGATCTGGAGGTAGGACGAGTCGCCGCGGTCGAACAGGCCGGCCATGACGTCCGCGGTGTCGGCGTCCACGTGCGCCACCAGCGCGCCGTGGCCGCGGAGCGGCGAGTAGCCGCGGTGCGGCTGGCGCGCCGGCGCCACCACCGCGGCGTAGGGGAGGAGTTGGGCGCTCTGGTGCAGTACGGGGGCGATGGGCAGGAAGCGGGCCAGGGCCTTGGCCGCCCGCTCCGTGTCGTCGCCGGCCCAGACGGCGTAGGTCTGCGCGAGCCGCTGCCCGCCCTGCCGCACCAGCATCAGGAACGCGGTCAACTCCCGTGGACTGGCCTCGCTCACCGCGCCCCAGGCGCGGAGCAGCTCGGCGGTGTCCGTGGCGTCGTGCAGGAGTTGGGCGTGCACGACGTCGCCGAGCTCGGCGGCCTCGATGTCGAACGAGGTGACGATGCCCACGTTGGCCCCCGCGCCGCGCAGCGCCCAGAACAGGTCGGGGTGGTGCTCGGCGTCCGCGCGCACCAGGGAGCCGTCGGCCAACACCACCTCGGCGCCGGTGAGATGGTCGATGGTCAGGCCGTAGGAGCGGCCGAACAGGCCCTGCCCGCCGGCGGTGGCGAGCCCGCCGACGCCCACGTCGCCGCTGTCGCCCGAGCTGATGGCCAGGCCGTGCGGGGCGAGCGTGGCGGCCACGTCGCCCCAGCGGGCGCCGGCGCCCACCCGCACCAGCCGCCGTTCGCGGTCGAGGAGTTGGACGCCGTCGAGGGCGCCGAGGTCGATGACGACGCCGCCGTCGTTGGTGGAGCGGCCGCTGATGCCGTGTCCGCCGCTGCGCACCGCCAACGGCACGTCCTGGGCACGGGCGAAGCGCAGGGCCTCGACGGTCTCCCGGGGTGTGGTGGGGCGTAGCACGAGCCCGGGGGAGCCGTGCCACAGGTAGGTGGAGCGGACCGTGGGGAACTCGCGGTCGCCCGGCTCGACGGCCCGCTCGGCGAGGGCGGCCGGTACGCCCTCGTAGTCGATGCCGGCGCGGCGCCTGGCGAGGGCGGCGGCCGGGCGGACGCCGCCGGTGGGCGTGCCGGCGGACCCGCGTTCGGCGGCGACCCGCTCGCGCAGCGCCGGCGCCACCTCCTCGGCGAAGGTCTGGAGCGTCCGCGGGTCGTCCGAGCCGAGGATGAAGGTGCCGACGCCGTCGTCGAGCACGAACGGCAGCAGCTGCTCGACCCACTGCGCGGGCGGGCCCTGGAACGGTTCGGCCGAGGCGCCGAAGGCGCCGGAGATGTTCAGCAGCCGGCGGATCTCGCGTGGGTCGCGGCCGTGCCTTCCCGCCGACTCGTCGATGATCGCGTTGCCCTCGCGCAGGGAGGGCGTGGACAGGTAGCCGAGGCTGGGCAGCCAGCCGTCGGCCTTCTCGCCGATCAGCCGCAGCATGCGGGGCTTGTAGGCGCCGAGCCAGATCGGCACGTCGTGCGCCGGCGCCGGGCCGCGCTTGGCGCCCCCGACCCGGTGGTGGGTGCCGTCGACGCGCAGCGGGGCGCGGTCGTCGGCCGCCCAGATGCCGCGGATGATGTCGATGGCCTCGCCGAGCGCCACGACGCTCTCGGCCGGAGTCAGCCGGCGCCCGCCCATCGCCTCGATGGCGTCCCAGAAGCCGCCGGCGCCGAGCCCGAGGTCGACGCGGCCGCCGGAGAGCAGGTCGAGGCTGGCCACCGAGCGGGCCAGGACCGCGGGTTGGCGGAGCGGCAGGTTGGTGACGTTGCCCGCCAGGTGGACGCGTTCGGTGCGGGCGGCGACCCAGCTGATCAGGGTCCAGGTGTCGAGGAAGGCCGGCTGGTAGGGGTGGTCCTGGAAGGTGACCAGGTCGAGACCGGCCCGCTCGGAGAGCACCGCCAGGTCGACCACGCGCTCGGCGTCCCGGTTCAGGGGGGTGAGGAACGACCCGAACCGCAGGTCGTGACCGTAGTCGGTCATGGGATGACTCCCGTCTCGAGTGCGCCGCGCTGGCGAGGTGGCCCCCGCCGGGGCCCGTTTCGTGGAATCTATCAGATCGTGGAACATGACCAACGATCGTCCTATTCCTATCGTTGTGGCCCGTTGATAGACTGGCGAGGTGATCATCGACCGTGTCAGCTTCACCCTGGCCCGCTCGGGACGGCTCGCCGAGGCGCGGATCCGGCAGGCGCTCGCCGGGCGGGGGCTCAAGCTCAGCCACGCCCACGTGTTGGGGCTGCTGGCCGCGCGTGAGCGGCTGAGCCAGCAGGCGCTGATCGAGGAGCTGGCGGTCGATCCCAGCGTGCTGGTCTCGCTGCTCAACACCCTGGAGGACGGCGGCCTGGTGGCCCGCCGCCGCGATCCGGCCGACCGGCGCCGCCACGTCGTGGAGATCTCCGACCGCGGCAGGGAGCTGGTCGGCGCGGTCGACGAGGCGGTGCGGGCGGTCGAGGCGGAGCTGTTCGACGGCCTCGACGAGCGGGAGCTCGCTGCCCTTCGCCGGCTGCTCGACCGCGTCGAGGGCGTCGACGCGGACGCCTGCGTGGAGTGACGTGGAGTGACGTGGGGCGTGGAGCCGGCCCGCCGAGAGCGGGCCTCCCGCCCGGCCGGCCTCCCGCCCGGGAGAGAATGCCGGCATGGACCTCCGTATCTTCACCGAACCGCAGCAGGGCGCCAGCTACGACACCCTGCTGAGCGTCGCCAAGGCCACCGAGGAGCTCGGTTTCGACGCGTTCTTCCGGTCCGACCACTACCTGAGCATGGGCGACGCGGACGGCCTGCCCGGTCCGACCGACGCCTGGCTGACGCTGGCCGGGCTGGCCCGCGAGACCAGCCGGATCCGGCTCGGCACCCTGATGACCGCCGCCACCTTCCGGCTGCCAGGCGTGCTGGCCATCCAGGTGGCGCAGGTCGACGCGATGTCCGGCGGCCGGGTCGAACTCGGCCTCGGCGCCGGGTGGTTCGCGGCCGAGCACACGGCGTACGGCATCCCGTTCCCGAAGGAGAAGTTCCCGCGCCTCGAGGAGCAGCTGGCCATCGTCACCGGGCTGCTCGGCACGCCGGCGGGCGAGACGTTCTCGTACGACGGCACCTACTACCAGCTGGCCGACTCGCCGGCGCTGCCCAAGCCCGTCCAGGACCGGGTGCCGATCCTGGTGGGCGGCATGGGCAAGCAGCGCACGCCGGCCCTGGCCGCGCGCTACGCGGACGAGTTCAACATCCCGTTCGCCTCGGCCGAGGACAGCGCCGCCCAGTTCGAGCGGGTGCGGCGGGCCGCCGAGGACGCCGGGCGCAAGCCGGACGACCTGGTGTACTCCAACGCCCTGGTGGCCTGCGTCGGCAGGGACGACGTCGAGGTGGCGCGCCGCGCGGCCGCCATCGGCCGGGAGGTGGACGAGCTCCGGCGGAACGGCCTGGCCGGCACCCCCGCCGAGGTGGCGGAGAAGATCGGCCGGTACGCCGAGGCCGGCTCGTCCCGGTTCTACCTCCAGATCCTCGACCTGTCGGACCTCGACCACCTGGAGCTGATCGCCTCCCAGGTCGCGCCCCAACTGACGTGACGATCGACTTGTCGTCGCCCCTGGTGCTGGACGGTGGTCTCTCGAACGAGCTCGCCGCCCGGGGCCACGGGGTGGACGGTGAGCTGTGGACCGCGGGCCTGCTCCGCACGGACCAGGCGGCGATCGGCGCGGCGCACGCCGCCTATGTCCGCGCCGGGGCCGACGTGTTGATCACCGCCAGCTACCAGGCGTCGTTCGCCGGCTTCGCCCGGCACGGCGTCGAACGGGCCGCGGCCGAGCGGCTGTTCGGCGACAGCGTGCGGCTGGCCAGGGCGGCGGCCGACGACGCGGCGGCGGAGGGGCGGCACGTGCTGGTCGCCGGTTCCGTCGGGCCCTACGGCGCGGTGCTGGCGGACGGCTCGGAGTACCGGGGCCGCTACGGCCTCGGCGTCGCCGAGCTCGTCGCGTTCCACCGGCCGCGGATCGAGGCGTTGGCGGCCGCCGGCCCCGACCTGCTGGCGCTGGAGACGGTGCCCGACGTGGTCGAGGCGGAGGCGCTGCTGCGGGCCGCCGAGGGCTGCGGCGTCCCGGTCTGGCTCTCGTACACCGTGGCGGGCGGGCGGACGCGCGCCGGGCAGCCGCTGGCCGAGGCGTTCGCGCTCGCGGCCGGCGACGACCGGGTGCTGGCGGTGGGCGTCAACTGCTGTGATCCGGCGGAGGTTTCGCCCGCCGTCGAGCTCGCGGCGGCGACCACGGGCAAGCCGGTGGTCGCCTATCCCAACAGCGGCGAGGAGTGGGACGCGGCCGGGCGGAGGTGGCGGGGCACCGCGCGGTGGCCGGCCGGGTCGGCCCTCGCCTGGCGGGACGCGGGCGCCCGGTTGATCGGTGGCTGCTGCCGGGTCGGCCCGGAGCGGATCGCGGAGCTCGCCGCCGTCCTCGCGGACGCTGGCTGACCCCGTTCGGTCTGTGAATTCCGGCCGTGTTGCGGCGGTTTCAGACGTCACCGACAGCCCGGCCCGGCACCGGCGCCGGCGGCTCAGGGGCCGCCAGGCGCCCCGCGGGACGCCTGACGGTTGGTAATGGGCATGCCACGCATCGCGACCGAATCCCGCCGCTGCCCCATGGCGTTCCCCCGGGATTCCGGCAGACTCGCCACCAGCGGGCGAGACCTCAGCGGTGCAGGGCAGAGGTCTCGCCGGCCGCCGCCTGGCCGTGCGCCGATCCGAAGGGCCTCCCCGCTCTCGGCCGCGCCGCCCGGCGGCGGCCCTCCGCGGGTACGGTGAGCCCATGCTTTGACGCCGGCCCCGCTCGCGGGCCCCTCCGCTCCTTCCGACGCAGGACGTCTCCACCACCCCAGCGAAGGAAGGACACCGACCCATGACCACACTGACCGTCGCCCTGCTCCAACTCGACCGCCCCGCGCCCGAGTCGGCGGCCACCCGGGAGGCTGGCGAGACCGCCTGCCGGCGCGCCGCGGCGCTGGGCGCCGACATCGCGCTCTTCCCCGAGATGTGGAGCAACGGCTACCAGTGGGTGCCGTCGGCGGAGCGCGAGCAGGGGAACCTCTACCGGCACCCGGAGCTCTGGGCCGGCCGGCCGCCCCTCGCCGTCCCGGCGGGCGGCGAGGGCTGGCGCGGCGAGGCCGTCGCCGCCGACTCCCCGTACGTCGCCCACTTCAGCGCGCTGGCCGCCGAGTTGGGGATGGCCATCGCCCTCACCTGTTTCGAGGCGTGGCCTGGCGCGCCCCGCAACACCCTCTTCCTGATCGACCGGCACGGCGAGTTGGCGCTGACCCACGCCAAGGTGCACACCTGCGCGTTCGACGCCCCCGAGGCCGCCCTCACGCCTGGCGACTCCTTCGACGTGGCCACCCTGGACACCGCCGCAGGACCCGTCCGGGTGGGCGCGATGATCTGCTACGACCGCGAGTTCCCGGAGAGCGCCAGGGCGTTGATGCTGGCCGGCGCAGAACTGGTGCTCACCCCGAACGCCTGCGACCTGGAACGCAACCGGCTCGACCAGTTCCGGGCCCGCGCGTACGAGAACATGCTGGCCCTGGCGATGGCCAACTACGCGGGCGCCGGCTGGGGGCACTCGATCGCCTTCGACGGCATGGCGTTCGGCCCCCGCGGATCGCGGGACATGCTGGTGGTGGAGGCCGGCGAGGCGGCGGGCGTCTACCCTGCGGTCTTCGACCTGGCCGCGCTGCGCGCCTACCGGCGCCGGGAGACCTGGGGCAACGCCTTCCGGCGGCCCGCCAGTTACGGCGCGCTGACCTCGTCCGCGGTCGCCGAGCCGTTCGTCAGGGTCACCGGCGAAGGCCGCGCCCTCCCGCGCTGAGCCGGCGGCTCAGGGCGGGCCGTCCCCCTCAGGACCCTCGCCGGGGTCCTGGGCCGGGGCGGGCGGCCGGCCGGCCCGGATGGCCTCGGCGTTGGCGTTGGCGAGCCTGAACTGCCCCATGGCCACCAGGACCCGGGACGCCGCCGTGCCGAGCGCGGTGACCAGGGCGGCGCCGGCGCCGAGCCCGGCGGCCGAGCCCAGGCCGTCCAGCGGACCGTTGCTCTCGCCGTCGCCTTCGCCGCCGACCGAGGTGCCCGGCACCCCGGCCTCCGTCGGCGAGGTGGTGGTCCCGGGATCGGGCGGGTGGTTCATGCCGTCGGACGCGCCGCCATTCGTGAGCAGCAGCACTCCGGCCGTCACCACCGCGAACACCAGCGGCGCCAGCCAGGCCGCGGTGCGCAGGGCACGCCGCAACGCGCCAGCGACCGGCCCCGGTTGTCTGCCTCCGTCCCCCATGGTTCCACGGTACCGCCGGACATGGCGGGCGTCGCTCCCGTAAAGCGGCCGCCCCTCCCGAACGCCAGGGCGGTCGGGAGGGGCGGCGCGGGTGCCGTCGGCTCACGCCACCGGCGTGCGCTCCCGCTCACGGCGCGGCAGCGCCCTCCGCAGCAGCGGCCAGAGCACGATCAGCCCGACCACGACGTACACCGTCACGGCGAACGGGGAGTTGACCAGGCCGCTGAGGCTGCCGTCGCTGATCTGCAGCGCCCGGCGCAGCTGGAGCTCGGCCGAGGGGCCGAGGATCACGCCGAGGACGGCCGGCAGCACCGGTAGTCCGAACCGCCGCATCATCAGCCCGATCAGGCCGATGACCAGCAGGATCACCAGGTCGAGCGGCTGCGAGCTCACCGCGTAGGCGCCCACCGCGGCGAAGAACAGGATGCCCGCGTACAGGTACTGGCGCGGGATCCGCAGCAGCTTGGCCCACAGCGGCGCCAGCGGCAGGTTGAGCGCCAGCAGCATCACCAGGCCGACGAACAGCGAGGCGATCAACGCCCACACCAGGCTGGACTCCCGCTCGAACAGCAGCGGTCCTGGCTGGATGCCGTAGGTCTGGAAGGCGGCCAGCATCACGGCCGTGGTGGCCGTGGTCGGCAGGCCGAGCGTGAGCATGGCGCTGATGGTGCCCGAGGCGGAGGCGGAGGCCGTCGACTCGGGTCCCGCCACGCCCTCGATGGCGCCCTTGCCGAACTCGTCCTTGTGCTTGGAGAGTCGCTTCTCCGTCACATAGGAGAGGAAGGTGGGGATCTCCGCGCCGCCGGCCGGGACCGCGCCGAACGGGAAGCCGATCAGCGGGCCGCGCAGCCACGGCTTCCAGGTGCGGCGCAGGTCCTCCTTGCCCAGCCAGGGGCGGCCCACCGGTATCGGCTCCTGGGTGCCGCGGCGCAGGTGGAGTGCCACGTACAGCGCCTCGCCGATCGCGAACAGGCCGACCGCCACGATCACCACGTCGATGCCGTCCGCCAGCTCCAGCGTCCCGAAGGTGAGCCGCTGCTGGCCGGTGAGCCGGTCGAGGCCGACCAGGCCGATGGTGAGGCCGATCAGCAGCGAGGCGAAGCCCCTGATCCGGGAGCTGCCGAGCACCGAGGTGACGGCGACGAAGGCCAGCACCATGATGGCGAAGTAGTCCGGCGCGCCGATGTCCACGGCGAGTTCGGCCACGACGGGCGCGAGCGCCACCAGCAGGATGGTGCCGATCATGCCGCCGGTGAAGTGGCCGATCGCGGCGGCGGCCAGGGCCTGGGAGCCGCGCCCGGCGCGGGCCATCGGATGGCCCTCGATGGCGGCCACCACGGCCGCGGTCTCACCCGGGGTGTTGAGCAGGATCGAGGTGGTCGAGCCGCCGAACATGCCGCCGTAGTAGATGCTGGCGAACATGATGAACGCGGCGGTGGGGTCGAGCGCGTAGGTGACCGGCAGCAGCAGCGCCAGCGCCATGGCCGGGCCGATGCCGGGCAGCACGCCGATGGCGGTGCCGAGCAGCACGCCGACCGCGGCCCACAGCAGGTGGGTGGGGGTGAGGGCGGTGCCGAAGCCCTCGATGAGCGAGTTCAGTGAGTCCATGGGGCTACAGCACTTCCATCAGCGGGCCGCCGGGCAGCGGGGTGCCGAGCAGGGTGTCGAAGACGAAGAAGGTGACGATGGAGAGCCCGGCCGCGATCAGCGGATCGCGGTCGTAGGCCCGGCTGCCCAGCGCGTAGGCGGATCCCCAGAACAGCAGGGCGCCGGAGATGGGGAAGCCGAGCGGCTGGATCAGCGCGGCGTTGGCGAGGAAGACGCCGACCAGCAGCGCGACCGTGCGCCAGTCGCCTGACCGTTCGAGGTCCACGTCCTCGCCGCCCTCGGCCTGGCCACGGCCGCCGCGCAGCACGTCGACGGCGAGGAGCACCGCGACGACCAGCAGGGCGAAGCCGACGACCGTGGGGACGGTCTTGGGGCCGACGGGGCCGCGCTGTGCGAAGTCGGTGTTCATGGTGAGCACGTCGCCGAGCACCAGCAGGCCGAGGGCGAACAGCAGGGCGCAGACGCCCAGTTCGGAGCGGCCCCTGAGGCGCTCACGCAGCCCCGACGGGGGCGCGGTGTTGGTGGTGGTGTCGTTCACAGTCCGAGCTCCCTCAGGATTCCATCGACCCGCTCGTCCTCGGCGGCCAGGAAGTCGCCGAAGTCCTCGCCGGTGACGAAGGCGTCGGTCCAGCCGTTGACCTCGAGCGCCTCCTGCCACTCGGGCGACTCGTGCAGCTCGGTGACCAGGTTGATCAGCCGCTCGCGTTCCGCGTCGGTCAGGCCGGGCGGCGCCACGATGCCGCGCCAGTTGGTGAACTCGACGTCGACGCCGAGTTCGGTCAGGGTGGGCGCGTCCACGCCGTCCACGCGCTCGGGGCCGGTCACCGCGAGCACCCGCAGCTCGCCGGCCTCGATCTGGTCCCGGTACTCGCCGACGCCCGAGACGCCGAACGCGACCTGGCCGCCGAGGACGGAGGCCAGCAGCTCGCCGCCGCCGTCGTAGGAGACGTAGTTGACCTCGCGCGGGTCGATGTCGGCCGCCTGGGCCATCAGCATGGGCGCCAGGTGGTCGGGGCCACCGGGCGACGAACCGCCGCCGACCGGGAGCGAGCCGGGGTTGGCCTGCCAGTCGGCGAGCAGCTCCTCGAAGGACTGGTACCGCGAGTCGGCCGGCACCACGACGATGTCCGACTCCTGGGTGATCCGGGCGATCGGGGTGGTGTCGGCGAGGGTGGAGGACGTCTGGTTGGTGTGCACGGCGCCGACCACGCCCAGGCCCATGGACATCGCGATGCGGCCGTTGCCGTGGTCGGAGACCAGGCTGCTCAGGCCGACGGTGCCGCCGGCGCCCGGCAGGTTGAACACCTCTATGGAGCCGGTGAGCCCCGCGTCCTCGGCGGCCCGCGCGGCGGTGCGGGCGGTGATGTCGTAGCCGCCGCCCGGGGTGTTGGGCACCATGAAGCGCAGCCCGGGGATGTTGGTGCCGGAGCCCGCCGAGCTCTCCGAGCTCAACAGGGGAGGCACCAGTAGCACGAGCAGCGTCGCCGATAGCAGCGACAGGAGTACACGCAGGCGCACGGAACGCCGCCTTTCCATCGAACATCTGGTCGGGAGATGAGGGCGCCACATGTTGCCTACGCGTAAACGGGGCTGTCTACGCCGCGCTCGGTTGCGGAACTAAGTCGCCTTTCGGTCATTGAGTTCACGGCGCGGCACGGTGCGGCACGGTGCGGCACGGTGCGCCGGAGCGCGGCAGGTCGGCCGAAGGTTTCCGACTTTGGATGACTGTCGCGGAGGGTGACCGAGGATCTAGCGTCGAGGTGTGCCACGCGGCGTGGCACCCCCCGACCGGGGCGAGGACGAGAGGGCGAGGAGCGGCACGATGCCCACCGAGGCCGAGGAACCCACCACCCAGCTCTGGCTGCCCCTGGCCGACCGGCTGGTGCTGCTCATCGGCGCGCCCCTGCTGGGAGCCGGCCTCGGTCTGCTGCTGCCGTCCCTGGCCGACTGGCTGATGGGCCTGCCCTGGGTGCCGATGCGGGGTCCCTTCGAGCTCGTGGCCTCGTTCGAGGGCCCCTGGGTCGGCGCGGCGCTGGGCGGGCTCGGGCTGCTGGCCGGCCTCGCCCTGGTGGTGGTCGCCTTCACGACCAGCCTCAAGGTCACCCTCACCGACTCCCGGGTCGACCTGGAGAAGAACGACACCCGCTGGGGCATCGACCGGGCCGCGGTCGACGCGGTCTTCATGGACGGCAAGCGGCTGGTCATCCTGGACCGCGAGTCCCGGCAGCTGCTGCGGGACACCAGCGAGGAGAAGCCGGCCGACGTGGCGCGGGCCTTCGCCGCCCACGGCTATCCCTGGGTCGAGGCCGATCCCTACGCCGAGCTGTACCGGCGCTGGGTGCCCGACACCCCGGAGATGCCGGGCGCGGTGAACGCGCTGTTGAAGGCCAGGGAGGTCGCGCTGGAGAAGAAGGCGTCGGCCGACATAGCGGAGCTGCGCGAAGAGGTGGAGAAGCTGGGATTCGCCGTCCGGGACGAGTCCACCCGGCAGTACTGGCGTCCGCTGGTGCGGTCATGAGGTCCGCGGTGCGGTCGCCCCGGCGGGACCGGGTGGTCGACTTCACGTGCGTCACGCTGTCGCTGCTCGGCGCTTTCGCGCTGCTGCTCGACTCCTGGGACGACCCGCGGTTTCCCCACCCCTTCCTGGTCTCGGGCCTCGTGCTCTCGGTGGCCGGCTCGGTGGCGCTGTGGAAGCGGCGGGAGCGGCCGCTGCTGGTGGCGCTGCTGATGCTGCCGGTGGGCATGTACACCGAGATGGCGTTCGGCGCGGTGCTGGTGTCGCTGTTCAGCCTCGCGGTGCACCGCCCCTGGCGGTTCGCGGTGGCGCTGACCGCGGCGCACACGGCGGGCAGCGTCCCGTACGCCGTGCTCCGGCCGGATCCCGCGCTGTCCGCCGCCGGATACGGCGGCGTCGGCCTCGCCACGTTCGCCGTGGTGCTCACGATCCTGATCAGCGTGCCGTTCGTGGCCTGGGGCATGGTGGTGCGGGCGCGGCGCGAGCTGGTGGGCTCGCTGCGCGAGCGGGCCGAGCGCGCCGAGGCGGAGGCGGCGCTGCGGGCCGACCGGATCCGCGGCCGGGAGCGCGAGCACATCGCCCGCGAGATGCACGACGCGCTGGCCCACCGCATCACCCTGGTCAGCCTGCACGCTGGCGCCCTGGAGATCCGGCCCGACATGCGCCCCGACGAGGTCGCGCGCGTCGCCGGCACCATCAGGTCGAGCGCGCACCAGGCCCTGGAGGACCTGCGGGAGATCCTCGGCGTGCTGCGGTCGGGGGAGGCGGTGGCCGAGGGGGCGGCGGCGCCGGCCGCCACCCGGCCCCAGCCGGGCGTCGCGGACATCGCGGAGCTGGTCGGCGAGTCCCGGGCGGCCGGCGCCTCGGTGGCCCTGGTCGACCGGCTGCCCGAGGCGGCCGGCGCGCTGCCGGCGTCCATCGGCCGCACCGCCTACCGGGTGGTGCAGGAGGGGCTGACCAACGCCCGCAAGCACGCGCCGGGCCGCAGGGCCAGGGTGCTGCTCGACCGCACCGGCGAGGGGGAGTTGCACGTCCGGGTGGACAACCCGCTGACGGTTGGCCAGGCCAGGCCGGCGCTGCCCGGTGCGCGGCAGGGCCTCGTCGGGCTGAGCGAGCGCGTGTCGCTGGCGGGCGGGCGCATCGACTACGGGGCGCGCCGCGGCGAGGCCGGCGCGATCGATTTCCGTCTGGAGGCATGGCTGCCGTGGCCGACCTGATCCGGGTCCTGATCGCCGACGACGACGCGCTGGTGCGGGCGGGCGTCTCGCTGATACTGGGCGCCGATCCCGGCATCGAGGTGGTCGGCGAGGCGGTGGACGGCGCCGAGGCCGTGGAGGCGGCCCGGCGGCTCCGCCCCGACGTGGTGCTGATGGACATCCGGATGCCCAGGATGGACGGGCTGGCCGCCACGGAGGCGCTCCGCTCGGCAACCGTCGGGGAGCAGGGCCCGGCGATCATCGTGCTCACCACCTTCAACACTGACGAGTACGTGCTGCGGGCGCTGCGCGCCGGGGCCAACGGCTTCCTGCTGAAGGACGTTCCGCCGACCGACTTCCTGCGGGCGGTGCGGGGGGCCGCCGGCGGCGAGTCCATGCTGTCGCCGGCGGTCACCACCCGGCTGATCGACCACGTGGTCAAGACCGACCGGGACGAGGAGCGGCGCCGGAAGGCCGACCGGGCCCGGGGCTCGCTGGCCGCGCTCAGTGACCGCGAGCGGGACGTGGCCCGCGCCATCGGCGAGGGCAAGTCGAACGCGGAGATCGGCGGCGAGCTGTTCATGAGCGTCGCCACCGTGAAGACCTATGTCTCACGGATCCTGGGCAAGTTGGACTGCGGCAACCGGGTCCAGGTGGCGATCCTGGTCCACGAGGCGGGGGATTGAATCCTCCTCTCCCTGAGGCGGGAGGGGATTCCTGGCTCAGGCCGCCTCTTGGAGCAGCGCTCCGGGAGGTCTTCCGCCTTCAGCGCCAGCCGGGTTGAGACCAGCCCGGATAAGCATGACGTATGCGGAGTTCTTGTCTCGTGGGGAGACGGTTCCGCAGGTGGTGCAGGTGTAGGTGCGTTGGCTCAGCGGTAGTGCGTGCTTGGCTCTCGCATCGCAGCTGGCGCAGTCCATCGTGGTGTGCGTGGGGTGTACGAGGTTGATGTCCCGCCCGTGTTTGCGGCCCATCTCGATCAGGGCGGTCTTGGTGGCGCCGATGGCGGCGTCGGCGGCTTTGCGGGCCATGGTGGTCTTGGCGAGGAACTTCGGGCGGAAGTCCTCGACGGCGATGGCGTCGTGGTCTCGGACGACCTTCTTGGCCCACTTGCGGCCGGTGTCCTCGCGTTGGCGGGCGGCCTTCTTGTACGCCTTCGCCCGCAGCCGCTTCGCCTCGCGGTAGCCCTTCGATCCGGGCTGGCCATTCTTCGGTTTGCGGCGGGCCATCATCCGGTCATACCGGGTCAGCTTCGCCTGGGCCTTCTTGCCGTACTCGGCGTGCGGCAGGTCATGCGCGTCGGACGTGGTGGTCGCGGTCTCCCTCACGCCCCAGTCGACGCCGAGCACTCGGCCGGTCTCCGGCAAAGGCTCGATCTGGCCGGGGACGACGAACGAGCAGTACCAATGCCCCAGACCGTCCTGGTACACGCGCACACTCGACGGCTCGGCCGGCAGATCACGGGACCACACCACCGTCAGAACGATGCCGCCCGCCAGATGCAGCATGCCGTGACTCAGCCGGAAGCCTCGCTTGGTGTAATTGAGGCTCGGCAGCGCCTCACACTTCCTCTTCCACTTCGGCATCCCGGCCCGTCGCGCCATGGGCAGGCGCTCTTTGATGTCCTTGTGCGCCTTCGCGCGGGAGCGGCCGAAGTCGCGGATGACCTGCTGCTGGGGAACCGACGAGCCCCCACGCAGCCACAACGTGTGGGCGCGGGCCTCGGTCAGCATCTTGTCCAGCTGCGCCGGACCACATGTCCGTTGGTCCGCCCCTTCGGGCCGAGTTCTGTTCCAAGCGTGGACCTGCTTGGACTTGGCCACGCACTCATTCCAGATCCAGCGGCACCGGCCCCACTCCGCCGCCAAAGCGGCGCGGGCTGTGGACGACACGCGCAGCCGATAGGTGTAGCGGGCATGCCCAGCCTCCACAACCGCCCTCACCCGCGCCATCTCGCTCCGCACGATCCCCAGCCGGGACGCCATGCCATCCCGAACCCACCCAAGGACAATACGCACGACGGCCCCCACACGTACCCTGATCAGACAGCCGCCACCCCGACCAGCGATCAACGACACACGTGTTCCCATGATCTGAGCGCCGGGGCCTCCCCGAAAGAAGGCAGTTGAGATCCATGTCGCTGGCAGGCACCGCGGCGTACGAGGCGGCGGAGGGGCTGCCGCCCCTGGTGGCGGCCGCCGTCCGGCTGGCCCGCGCCCAGGGCTTCGCCTACTCGTGTCGGCCCGAACAGGGCCGGCTCCTGGCGGCGTTGGCCGGCGGTGCGGCCGGGGCGATCGGCGAGACCGGCACCGGCTGCGGGGTGGGCCTCGCCTGGCTGGCCTCGGCCGCCTCGCCCGGTGCGCGGCTGGTGAGCGTGGAGCGCGAACCCGAACTCGCCGAGGCGGCGGCCCGGCTCTTCGCCGGGGACGGCCGGGTCACCGTGCTGTGCGGCGACTGGCGGGAGATAGCCGGCCACGCGCCGTTCGACCTGCTGGTGCTCGACGGTGGCGGTGGCGGCAAGAAGCCGGGCGAGGAGCCGGCCGACCCGGAGTCGCTCTTGGCACCGGGTGGCGCGCTGGTCGTCGACGACTTCACGCCCGGCCGGGCCGGGCCCGATCCGGCGCGTGCCCACTGGCTCGGCCATCCGGCGCTGCGCGCCGTGGAGCTGCGGTTGGCGCCGGATCTGAGCAGCCTCGTCGGCGTCAGGGCGGGCTGAAGGTCAGCGGCCGGCCAGCGTGGCGACCAGCAGCGCCTTGATGCTGTGCATCCGGTTCTCGGCCTGGTCGAAGACCACCGAGTGGGCGGACTCGAAGACCTCGTCGGTGACCTCCAGCGAGTCGAGGCCGTGCCGGGCGTGCACCTCGCGGCCGACCTCGGTGCCCAGGTCGTGGAAGGCGGGCAGGCAGTGCAGGAACCGGACGGCCGGGTTGCCGGTGGCCCGCAGCACGTCCGTCGTCACCGCGTAGGGCCGCAGCAGCGCGATCCGCTCGTCCCAGACCTCCTCGGGCTCGCCGAGCGACACCCACACGTCGGTGGCCACGAAGTCCGCGCCCCGCACGCCCTCCTCGACGTCCTCGGTGAGGGTGATCCGGGCGCCGGTGCGGGCCGCCAGTGCGGCGGCCTCGGCCCGCACCGGCTCGGCCGGCCAGAGCTGGCGCGGTGCCACGATCCGTACGTCCATGCCGAGCAGGGCGCCGGTGACCAGGTAGGAGTTGCCCATGTTGTTGCGGGCGTCGCCGAGGTAGGCGAAGGCGAGTTCGGCCAGCGGGCGGCCGCCGCCGTGCTCGACCATGGTCAGCGTGTCGGCCAGCATCTGCGTCGGGTGCCAGTCGTCGGTCAGCCCGTTGTAGACCGGGACGCCGGCGTGCTCGGCCAGCTCCTCCACGGTCCGCTGGGCGCTGCCCCGGTACTGGATGGCGTCGAACATCCGGCCGAGGACCCGGCCGGTGTCCTGCGCGGACTCCTTGCGGCCGATGTGCGAGCCGGACGGGTCGAGGTAGGTGGTGTGGGCGCCCTGGTCGAAGGCCGCCACCTCGAAGGCGCAGCGGGTCCTGGTGGAGCTCTTCTCGAAGATCAGCGCGATCCGCCGGCCGGTGAGCCGGCGCTCCTCGGTGCCCTCCCGGCGGGCGGCCTTGAGCTCCGCCGCGAGGTCGAGGAGACCCCCGAACTCGGCCGGGGTGAGGTCCAGCTCGCGCAGCAGGTGGCGGCCCGTGAGATCTGTCGCCATGGGATGACTCCATCGGTCGTCGGAATCGTGTTCGATCGAGAAGACTGGAAGTATATACGCGCACTTTCATGGTTATGCAATAACGGTCCGTGAACTCCGTCACCGGAGCACCAGGCTCAGTCCAACCGCCTGGCCAGCACGGCGGCCTGGGCCCGGTCCCGGCAGCCCGTCTTCGCCAGCAGCCGGCTCACATGCGACTTCACCGTATGTGCCGAGACCGTGAGCCGCCCGGCGATCTCCCCGTTGGACAGCCCCTCGCCGATCAGCCGCAGCACGTCCCGCTCCCGGGGCGTCAGCTCGGCCACCCGCGCCAGGGCCGCCGGATCGGGCCGCTCGGCCCGCCGCGCCGCCGCGTACTCCCTGATGATCCGCCCGGCCACCCGCGGGCTCAGCACGCCGTCCCCGGCGGCCGTCGCCCGCACCCCGGCGGTCAGCTCCTCGTAGGAGGAACTCTTCAGCAGGAAGCCGCTGGCGCCCGCCGCCAGCGCCTCCGCCACGTACTCCTCCAGGTCGAAGGTCGTCAGCATCAACACCCGCGTCCCGTCCCGGCCGAGCCGCCCCCGCCGCCCCAACTCGGCCAGTACCGCGAGCCCGTCGAGCCCCGGCATCCGCACGTCGAGCATCAGCACGTCGGGCCGCAGCTCCGCGCAGAGCCGCAGCGCGTGCTCGCCGTCCCCCGCCGTGCCCACCACGGCCAGGTCGGGCTGGGTCTCCAGCATCATCCGCACCCCGTCGCGGACCACCCGCTCGTCGTCCGCGATCACCACCCGCACGACCCGGCCGCCCCCGTCGGACATGACGCCTGACCACTCCCTGACCTCGCGGCCGCGCACGGCCGACGCCCGGCTACCTCACCGGAACCGTACAGCTCACCAGGAACCCGCCGCCCGCCGCCGGCCCCGCCGTCATGCTGCCGCCCAGCGCCGTCACCCGCTCCCGCAGCCCCAGCAGCCCCACCCCCGCGCCCCGGGCCGCCGGATGGTCCGCGGGCGGCGGCCCGCACTCCACCTCGAACCTGGCCGCCCGTCCGTCGACCAGCTCGGCCGCCACCCGCACCGGCGCCCCCGGCGCGTGCCGGCGCGCGTTCGCCAGGCACTCCCGCACGATCCGGTAGCCCGCCGACTGCACCGCGCCAGGCAGCAGTTCGGCGTCCGCCGGCAGGCGCAGCGACACCGGCGTCCCCGCTCGCCGCGCCGCCTCCACCAGCTCGGGCACCGCGCCGAGCCGGGGCGCCGGATCGCGGGGCGCCGCCTCCCGGGCCGCGGCCGAACCGCGCAGATAGCCAAGCAGCTCCCGCAGTTCGGCCGTGGTCTGCCGGCCCGCCGCCGCCATCGAGTCCACGCTCCGGCTCGCCCACTCAGGCAGCTCGCCGCCCCGCGCCCGCATCGTCTCGGCGTGCACCACGAGCAGCGTCAACGAGTGGGCCACCACGTCGTGCATGTCCCGGGCGATCCGCAGCCGTTCGGCCGTCGCCGCCCGTTCCTCCCGCCACTCCTGGGCCAGCCGCGCCGCCTCGGCCCGCCGCGCCGCCGCCGCCAGCTCCTCGCGCCGGCCGCGCGCCGCCAGGCCGAGCGCCCAGGCCGCGGGCAGCGGCGCGAGCAGCGCCAGCACGTCGGAGCCGCCCCGCCAACCGTCGGGCGCCGTCGCGTGGTTCACCCCCACCCCGAACAGCACCACGGCCGCGCCGCCCACCATGGCGAGCACCGCCCGCCGCGGCCGGCTGTGCGCGCCGAGCGCGTACAGGCCGAACGCCAGCGGCAGCACCGCCAGCGGGCTGATCTTGGCCTCGACCGCCGCCGCCACGACCTCGGCCACGCCCAGCGTCGACAGCGTCGCCACGAACGTGCCGAGCGGCCAGCGCGGCCCCAGCGCGATCGCCGCCGCGGCCACCAGCGCGTAGCCGCCGAGCGCCAGCCAGGCGGTGCCCGAGGTGTCGGTGGTCGGCTGGTCGAGCAGCGCCGGCGCGACCGCCGTCACCACGGTCGCCGCCCGCACCGTGAGGCGGCCCCCGCGCCGCGAACCCGAATCGTCGAACATCCACCCGAGCGTAGGGAGAGCGGGGCCGGAACGCCTCACCCGGAAGGCCGAGTCGCACCGTCCGCGGCTGGTCCCCGAGAGTGAGTACCGCGGCTACGGATCCGCTCCCGCCGGCGATGCGCCCGCCCCCCGCCGGCTGGTGCCATCGAGGCCATGTCCCACTCCCAGGCGGCCGCGTCCACGGCCCCCCACCCGCACCCACCGGCCGACCGGCCGACCCGGCTCGGCCGGTTCGTCAGGCGCGCCAAGTGGCCGGTACTCCTCGGCTGGCTGCTGCTCGCCCTCGCCGCCGCCGGCCTCGCCGCCGACCTCGGCGACGTGCAACGCGACGACGCGGCCGCCTATCTGCCGAGCGGCTACGAGTCCAGCCGGGTCGCCGAACTCGCCGAGCCGGACCCCGACCACCCGGACGCCGAGACCGCGCTGGTGCTCCACACCAGGGACGACGGCGCGCCCCTGGACGACGCCGACCTGGCCGCCGTCCGCGCCGCCGCGGCCGCCGTCTCCGCCGCCGACGTGCCGGGCGCCGCGCCGCCCGCCGATGTCGACATCGAGGTCGCCGACGACGGCCGCGCCACCCTCTTCCCGGTGCGGATCCAGCCGGCCCACGCCGACGACGACACCGTCGAACGCGCCGTCGCCGCGCTCCGCGACACCGTCGCCGAGGCCCCCGCCGGGCTGACCGCCCGGGTCACCGGCGAGGCCGCGCTCGGCGTCGACAACAGCGGCGGCGACGTGGACGCCGCGCTCCTGCTCACCAGCATGGCGATCGTCGCCGTGCTGCTGCTCGGCACCTACCGCAGCCCCGTCCTCTGGCTGGTGCCGCTGCTGGCCGCGCTGGTCGCCGTCGTCGTCTCCCGCGCCGCCGCCTACGGCCTGGCCGAGGCGGGGCTCACCGTCAACGAACTGTCCTCCGCCATCCAGATCGTGCTGGTCTTCGGCGCCGGAACCGACTACGCGCTGCTCTACCTCAGCCGCTACCGCGAGGAGTTGGCCCGCCACCACGACCGCCACGAGGCCGTCGCCGAGGCGCTGCGGCGCACCGGGCCCGCCATCCTGGCCAGCGCCGGCACCGTCACCGCCGGGCTGCTCTGCCTGCTGGTCGCCGACCTCGCCGGGCTGCGCGGCCTCGGCCCGGTCGCCGCCGCCGGCATCGTGATCTCGCTCGTCGCCATGCTGACCCTGCTGCCCGCGGTCCTCGCCTGCGCCGGCCGCTGGCCGCTGTGGCCGCGCGCGCCCCGCCCGGGACGCCCGCGCGGGGCGACCGACCACCGGCTCTGGGACGCGGTCGCCCGCCGGGTGGTGGCCAGGCCGCGCCGCGCCGGACTCCTCGTCACCCTCGGGCTCTGCCTGGCCACCCTCGGCCTCACCGGCCTGACCACCAGCGCCGACCCGATCGACAAGGTGCCGCCGGACGCCGAGTCCGTCGTCGGCCGCGAGACCCTGGCCGAGCACTTCCCCGAGGGCCTGACCGCGCCGCTCACCGTGGTGCTGCCGGCCGACGCCGACCCCGCCACCCGGGCGGACGCCGAACGCGCCGTCGCCGGCCTCGGTGAGGTGGCGGCGGTCGCACCGGCCGAGGAGCTGGCCGGCCGGCCGACGCTCGCCGTGGAACTCGCCGTCCCGCCCTACGGCGACCTGGCGGGCGGCGCGATCCGCGCCGTCCGGGCCGCGCTCGCCGACGTCACCGACGACGCGCTGGTCGGCGGCGCCCCGGCCGTGCAGCTCGACTACCGGGAGGCTGCCCTCGACGACACCGCGCGCATCGTCCCGCTGGTGCTGCTGGCCGTCGCCGTCATCCTGGCCGCGCTGCTCCGCTCACTGGTCGCGCCGGTGCTGCTGCTCGCCGCCACCGTGCTGTCCTTCGCCGCCTCGCTCGGCCTGTCCACCCTCGTGTTCACCGAGGTGATGGGCTTCGGCGGGGTCGCCGCCGACCTGTTCGTCTACGTCTTCGTGTTCCTGGTCGCGCTCGGCGTGGACTACACGATCTTCCTGATGGAGCGGGTCCGCGAGGAGCGCCGCCACCACCCGACCCCGGAGGCGGTCCGCCGTGGCCTGGCCGCCACCGGGGGCGTGATCACCGCCGCCGGTCTGGTGCTCGCCGGCACCTTCGCGGCCCTCGCCCAGATCCCCGACGTGACCGTGGCCGAGGTCGGCGTCGGGGTGTCCATCGGGGTGCTGGTCGAGACGCTGCTGGTGCGCTCCGTCCAGGTGCCGGCGGCCGTCGTCCTGCTCGGCGACCGCGTCTGGTGGCCGGCCCGCCGCCGCTCGGGGTGACGGCGGGCCCCGCCGGTCAGGAGACCGGGTCGCGCTCCACGGGACAGCTCATGCAGCGCGGCCCGCCCCGACCCCGGCCCAGCTCGCCGCCCGGGATCTCCAGCACCTCGAACCCCTGCCGGCGCAGATGCGTGTTGGCGGTCACCGTCCGGTCGTAGGCCACCACCACGCCCGGCTCGACCGCCAGCACGTTGCAGCCGTCGTCCCACTGCTCCCGCTCGGCCGAGTGCACGTCCTGGGTCGGCGTCAGCACCCGGATCGCGCCGAGCCCGAGCGCGGCCGCGATCGCCCGGTGCATGTGCTCGGGCGGATGGTCCGTCACCTTCAACTCCTGGGCCCCGGAACCCGGTTCTATGGTGTAGGAGCGCAGCATGCCGAGGCCCGCGTACTGGGTGAAGGTCTCCCCGTCCACCATCGTGAGCACCGTGTCCAGGTGCATGAACGCCCGCCGCTTGGGCATGTCGAGCGCCACGATGGTGCGGGCCGAGCCGGCCGCGAACAGCCGCCGCGCCAGCAGCTCCACGGCCTGCGGCGTGGTCCGCTCGCTCATCCCCACCAGCACCGCGCCGTTGCCGATCACCAGCACGTCCCCGCCCTCGATGGTCGACGGGTGCGCGCCCTGCCCCTCCGACCACAGGTGGAACCGGCCGGCCGCCTCGCCGGCGAACAGCGGGTGGTAGCCGTAGATCGCCTCGAAGTGCACGCTCTCCCGCTGCCGCGCCGGCCACCGCATCGCGTTGATCGCCACCCCGTCGTAGACCCACGCCGAGGTGTCCCGGGTGAACAGGTGGTTCGGCAGCGGGTGCAGCAGGAAGCCGTCGGGCTCCATCACGTGGAAGCGCACCGAGGTGGGCTCCGGATGCCGCTCCAGGAACTCCCGCTTGGTGATGCCGCCGATCAGCGCCTCGGCCAGCTCGGGCGCCGGCAGCTCGTCGAACGCCGACCGCAGCCGGTCGGTGGCCAGCGGGCCGTACTCGCGCTCGTCGAAGACCCGGTCGAGCACCAGGGCCCGCGCCGCCGGCACGGCCAGGCTCTCGGCCAGCAGGTCGCCGAACAGGTGCACGGCGACCCCGCGGTAGCGGAGCAGGCCGGCGAAGATGTCGTGCTCCTGCTGGGCGCGCCGCACCCAGAGCACGTCGTCGAACAGCAGCTCGTCCTTGTTGGTGGGGGTCAGCCGCTTGAGCTCGAGACCGGGGCGGTGCAGGATCACGCGCCGCAGACGACCGGTCTCCGAGTCGACATGGAAGGTCATGGCTCCATTCTGCGCGCAGCCCACGCGCCGCCGCCCGGCCCCTCGGCCGGGCGGCGGCAACCACGGGCGGTCAGAGCCGGGGGGCCGCGTCGAGCACCGGCAGCAGCACGTAGAGCTGGCGCAGCGCGGTGGCCAGCGTCTCGGTGCCGGCCAGCGTCAGCCGCACGTACCGGGAGTCGCCCCACTCGGGGAACCGGCCGTCGAGCGGCACCGGTTCCGCGGTGACCGTCCAGCCCAGCGGCTCGAACAGCCGCCGTACCTCCTCGGGACCGCCGCGGGCCGGCAGCGCCGGCACCTCGATCGTCAGCGGCAACGGCCGCTCGGCGAGCCCGGGCCGCGCCTCGCACCGGCCGCGCAGCGCGGAGCGGAACACCTGGCCGAGCGCCACGGCCAGCAGCGAGGAGGCCGCGTACGGGCGGTCGTTGACGTAGCGGGCCAGGGTGGCGTCGGGCGCGGCACCCCGGCCCTGCCCGCGGGAGCGCACCAGGGCGACCGGGTCGATCTCGAGCAGCAGCGCCGCGGTGCACCGTTCGGCCGTGGCCTCGGGGTAGAACACCTGGGCGCGACCGGTCGAGGTGCTGAACTCCTGGGCCTTGTCCGGATGCTTGTGCAGCAGGAACCCGAGGTCGGTCGCGGGGCGTTGGGCGTCACCGGTGGTCGATATCGTCAGGAACACCAGCCTGAGTATGGTGCGCGGCTCCGGCGGGCGACCACGGGTTTTCGTCGCTGCCTGGTCAGTCGTCCATCAGCGCGTTCAACCGGCCGAAGCTCAGGTCCCCGCTGTCGAGTCCGGCGTACGTCCCGGTGCCGAGCAGCTCGCCGGCGGCCCGTTCGACCAGCGCGTACGCCGCCTGCGCCAGGCCGGAGCCGACGCTGATCCGCGCCGCGCCGGCCGCGGCCAGCTCCGCCACGGGCGGCGCTCCGGGGCCCGTCATCACGTTGAGCGGGGCGGGCAGTTCGGCGGCGAGCGCGGCGATCGTCCCCGGGTCGGTGACGCCCGGCACGAAGATGCCGTCGGCGCCCGCGTCGAGATACGCCAGGCCCCGCTCCACCGTCTCCCGCAGCGACTCGTCCCGCGGCCGGCCGGCCGCGGCCCCGAGGAAGACGTCCACCCGCGCGTTCACGAAGACCGGCACGCCCGTCGCCTCGCCGGCCGCGCGGGCGGCGGCCAGCCGGGCGGCCTGCTCCGCCACCGGTCGCAGCGGGTCGGTGCCGCGATGGTGGGTGTCCTCGATGTTGACGCCGGCCGCGCCCGCCTCGATCACCAGCCGCACCGTCTCGCCGACGCCGGCGGCGTCCGACGCGAAGCCGGCCTCGATGTCCGCGGTGACCGGCACCGTGACGGCGGCCGCGATCCTGGCGACCAGGTCGACGGCCAGCCGGCGGTCGAGACGATCGCCGTCGGGAGTGCCGAGGGACCAGGCCACCCCCGAGCTGGTGGTCGCGACGGCTCGGGCGCCGGCGCCCGCCACCAGCCGGGCGCTGGCCACGTCCCAGGCGTTGGGCAGCACCAGCGGCTCCTCGCCGCGGTGCAGATCGTGCAGGAGCCGGGCCCGGGCGGCGAGCTCTTTCGTGTCGTTCATGGCCACAGTCCACCAGTCGCGCCGACCGCCCGCTGGCGGCATTCGGACACCAACGTCGCCGGAGACCGAAAAGAATCGTTCGCGGGTTCGTATTGGCGACCGCAACGCTGGGCATATTCCCCCTCGTGGCGAAGACGCACCCGGGGCCGGAGTCCCAACTACCAAAGGCACGTTGGCGGTTGATCGGCCCTGGCCTGGTGGTCGCGGCCACCGGCGTCGGCGCGGGCGACCTGGTCGCAACGGCGGTGGCCGGCAGCAGATTCGGCTACACGCTGCTGTGGGCCGCAGTGATCGGCTGCCTGATCAAGATCTCCCTCGCCGAGGCCACCGGCCGCTGGCATCTGGCCACCGGCACCACCATCTTCGACGGCTGGCGCTCGCTCGGCCGCTGGACCGTCGTCTACTTCGGCATCTACATCGTCATCTGGGGCTTCATCTACGGCGCCACCGGCATGTCGGCCAGCGGCATGCCGCTGGCCGCGCTCTTCCCCGACGGGCCGAGCCTGCGCACCTGGGGCATCCTCACCGGGCTGCTCGGCCTGGTCTGCGTCTGGTTCAACCGCTACGCGGTGGTCGAGAAGCTGATGATGGCCTTCGTCGGCGTGATGTTCGTGGTGGTCGTCGGCATCGCCATCCGCATCGTCCCCGACACGGCGGCGCTCGGCGCCGGCCTCTGGCCCACCCTGCCGGACGGCTCCGTCCTCTACACCCTCGGCCTGATCGGCGGCGTCGGCGGCACCATCACCCTGGCCTCCTACGGCTACTGGGTGACGGCCAAGGGCTGGAACGGCCCCTCCTGGATGCCGATGATGCGGCTCGACAACCGGGTCGCCTACGCCACCACCGGCCTCTTCGTCATCTCCATGCTGGTGATCGGCGCCGAGCTGCTGCACTCCGCCGAGGTCACGCTGGCCAGCGGCGACCGAGGGCTGCTCGACGTGGGCACGGTCCTGGAGGACCGCTTCGGCGGCCTCACCGCCGACCTCTTCCTGATCGGCTTCTTCGCCGCCTCGTTCAGCTCCGTCATCGGCGTCTGGCACGGCGTGAGCCTGCTGTTCACCGACTTCGTCAAGCGCCTCCTGCCCTCCCGCGTCCCCGAGGGCGAACCGGAGAAGTCCTGGCCGTTCCGCGCCTACCTGCTCTGGCTCACGTTCCCCCCGATGGCCCTCCTCTGGCTCGACGAGCCGATCGGCCTGATCATCACCTACGGCGTCCTCGGCGCGTTCTTCATGCCGTTCCTCGCCCTCACCCTGCTCTGGCTCCTCAACACCGACCGCATCTCCCGCGAGTGGCGCAATGGCCCCATCAGCAACGTGATGCTGTTCGGCTCCGGCGTGATGTTCCTGATCCTGTGCGTCCAGCAGGTCCGCGACCTACCGTGGTGAGCCAGGGGGTCACGCCATCTCCGCGGTGTCGACGGCCAGATTGAACGGTTCGGGCAATGGTACGGGAGTGCCGAAGGGCAGGGGGCCGTCGACTCGGGTGTAGCCCAGCTCACCGGGCTGGCTGAACAGCGTGCAGGACCGCTCCTGCCGGTCCACCAGGAGATAGAGCGGCGCCCCGTACTCCGCGTAGCGCCGTCGCTTGGCGTCACGGGCGTGATCGCCGGCGAACTCGGTGGCCACCTCCACGATCAACATCGTCTGGCTGGGCAGCAGGGTGCCGCTCCGCTCGGCCAAGGGACGAGGAACGATGGCCAGGCGCGGGATGAACCAGTTGAGCGAGCCGGGTAGATCCAGATCGCCGGCGCCGGCCATGCCGTCAAGCCGATCCAGAGCGGACCGCAACTGTTTCCTGATGCCCACCACGATGCGTTCGCCGAGCCAGCATCTCGACTGCGGTTCGATCCAACCCTCGACGATCTCCACGCGGTCCAGCCGGGTCTGCCGGATCGCGTACTTCAGGGCCGCTTCGGGATCGAGGACGGTGTACTCGTCCTGGCTTTCCATCAGGTCCCACTCCTCAGCCGGTCCGTTCGGGACCATCCCGTATCTCTCTACGGCATGGCGGAGCGCCGACGCGCGTCGTGCCACCGTTTCTCACTCGAACGAGTGTTCAGCCTCGTGTCTCGTTGACAGATAATCGGTACGCACCGCGCAGCCGCCCGGCGAGGATGGGGGCATGACCTGGACCTTCAGCCGTGACCTCGACGCCTTCCTCGACGAGGCGGGTCCGTTTCTCCGTGCCCGGCCCGCCGAGAACACCGTGTTCCTGACCGTCACCGACACCCTGCGGAGCGCCGGGCTCGGGATGTACGGGGAGCGGGCGCCCCGGTTCGGGTGGTGGCGTGGCGTGGCGGGGGAGGTGGCGGCCGTGGTGCTGGAGACGCCGCCGTGGCCGGTGAACGTCAGCCGCGCGCCGGCCGAGGCCGTGGCGGCCCTGGCCGACGCGCTCGCGGCGGACGAAGGGCCGGCGCCGGCCGAGGCGCTGCTGTCGCGCGTGGACGCCGACCCGTTCGCGGCGGCCTGGCTCGCCCGCACCGGCCGCCGGGCCGACGTCCACCACGAGACGCGGCTCTACCGGCTGGCCGGACTCCGCCCGCCGCAGGCGCCGCCGCCCGGCGCGAGCCGGGCCGCGACCTCCGACGACCGGGCGCTGCTGATCGACTGGACCAACGGCTTCCTCCACGACGTCGACGACGCCGTCGCCGCCCCAGGGGCCGTCGCCGCGCTCGTCGACGACCGGCTCGCGCACCGCGGCGTCGACATCTGGACGGCGGCCGACGGCGCCCCCGTCGCCATGGCCCACCTCACCCGGCTGGTCGCCGGGCAGGCCAGGGTCGCCAACGTCTACACCCCGCCGGAACACCGCGGTCACGGCTACGCCTCGGCGCTGACCGCCGCCGTCAGCCGGCGCGCGCTGGACGCCGGGGCGGACGAGGTGCTGCTCTTCACCGACCTCGCCAACCCGACGAGCAACGCCATCTACCAGCGCATCGGCTACCGCCCGGTGCTCGACCGGGTCGCGCTCCGGCTCTAGCACGACCCGGAACGGCACCCGGAACGGCGGTTACCGGACCTGGCCCTGACCAGCCCCTACAGTCGGGCCCATGGCACGCACCCGGCTGTACCGCGGTGGCTCCCTCGTCCGGGAGGACTTTCCGGTCCACGACGTCTCCGAGTGCCTGGCCGACCCCGAGTCGGTGGTCTGGATGGATCTCTACCAGCCGGGCCGCGAGGTGCTCGACCGGGTCGGCCAGGCGTTCGGCATCCACGAGCTGGCCCTGGAGGACGCGGGCAAGGAGGGGCAGCGGCCCAAGATCGACCGCTACCACGCGCACGAGTTCCTGAGCGCCTACGGCGTCGCCATGGACGAGCGGAGCGGCGAGCTGGTGACCAGCGAGCTCGCCGTCTTCGTCACTCCCCAGGCGCTGATCACCGTCCGCAAGGACGACGGGATCCGGATGGACGACGTGCTGGCCCGCTGGGACGACGCCCCGGAACTGACCGCGCAGGGCGTCGGCTTCCTGCTCCACGGCCTGCTCGACCACCTGGTCGACGGCTACTTCGTCGCTGTCCAGCGGCTCGACGACAGTATCGAGGACCTGGAGGACCTGCTCTTCTCCGAGGGCCCCAGGGTGGTGCGGGACGTGCAGCGCCGCGCCTACGAGCTGCGCAAGTCGCTGGTCAGGTTCCGCCGGGTGGTGCTGCCCATGCGCGAGGTGATCAACACGCTGATGCGGCCGACGCTCCACGTCGTCACCGAGCCGCTGATGCCCTACTACCAGGACGTCTACGACCACGTGCTGCGGGCCACCGAGTGGACGGAGTCGCTCCGGGACCTGGTCGGCTCGGTGATGGAGACCAACCTCGCCGTCCAGGCCAACCGGATGAACGAGATCATGAAGCAGGTGACCAGCTGGGCGGCGATCATCGCCGTGCCCACGGCGATCACCGGCTTCTACGGCCAGAACCTGCCGTATCCGGGCTTCGACAACCACATCGGGCTGCTGACCTCGTCGGCCCTGATCGTCGTCATCACGATGCTGCTGTTCTTCGCCTTCAAGCGGCAGGACTGGCTGTGACGGACGGAACGGCGGTCAGAGCACGAGGGAGGCGGCGGCCAGATAGGGCAGACTGCCCGCCAGCACGCCGGCGAACACGACGGTCGCCGTCATCGTGCCCGCGCCGTCCTTCAGGCGGGCGAGCAGCCCGGTGGCGACCAGGCCGAGAGCGCCGATCAGCAGCTCGTAGATGGCGAACAGCGGCGAGGCGAGCACGGCGAGCACCAACGTGGCACCGAAGAGAGCCAGCGTGCGCCGCGAGGTCCTGCTGTCCAGCCTGTTGTCCAGCGCGTGGTCCATGACGGAACTCCTCTGCACAGCCGGGTGGTTGACCGGTCCTGCGATCACTTTCCCCCGGATCGGGCCGCTCCATGCAGTGCTTCGAACATGGGCGAACTGGCAAGAGAACGTGATCACCTCGTGTCCTTCCCTGGCGGCTTGCTGTCATGCATGGGAATCGCGACGGATGTTGGCGATCCCCTTTCCCCCCGTTGCACTCGACTTCTCCGAAGGGACTCTCCTCCGTGACCCGTGCCACCGACGCCCTCTGGGCCGGCGAGACCACCTGGTTCTGCTGCGGCGCCTCGTGGGGCCCCTGCGGCGCGGCGGGCGGCGGAGCCTGCGGCGACTGCCGGGCCGACGGCGACCACGCCGCCTGGCCCCATCTCTCCGAGTCGTGCTGGGAGCTGACCCGCCCCGACCTCTGCGGCGAGCACGACCTCCCCAGGCGCGGCTGCGGCTCGGTGCTGACGGTCAGCCACCAGTGCACGGGCGCCGCCGTCACCGTCACGGTCAGCGACTGCGGCCCCCGCACCCGCGAGTTCTGCGGCGAGGGAGTGTGCTGCGAAGGCGACTGCCGGACCAACCGGGTGCTCGACCTCACCCCGGCCGCCTTCGCCGCCCTCGGCAGCCTCGACTCGGGCGTGCTGCCCGTCGTCATCACCGAGTAGCGGGGGACGAGCGGTCATGGTGAGCCCGACGTCCCGGCGCGACACCGCGCCGCCCCGCGGCCTCGGCCGGCGCGGCTTCCTCGGCTCGGCGGCACTCGGCGGCGCCACCATCGTCGGCGCCTCCTCGCTCGGCGCCCTGGACGCGGACGCCGCCTTCGCGGCGCCCGGCCCCGCCCTCGATCCGGCCGTCACCGGCGTCTTCGTGGCGGGCCGGATCGGCGCCCTCCGCGGCAGCCTGCTGCACGTGGCCGGCGTGTCCGGCACCACCCACCACGTCAGGCTCACCCAGGCCACCAGCGTCTGGAAGGCCCGCCCCACCACCGCGGACGCCGTCGAGGTCGGCGACGGCCTCTACGCGCGGGGCGTGCGCATGCCGGACGGCTCCGTCGCCGCCGACGCCGTCTGGGTCAACATCGTCAACCTCCGCACCGAGATCCGCGGCCTCCACCGGAGGCGGATCCACCTCGTCCACCACCACCGCGAACTCGTCGGCCACACCGGCCCGGAGACCGCGGCCCGCTACGCGGGCGGCGCGCTCATCCCCGACCTCGGCCGGCTGCGCATCGGCCAGCGCGCCCAGGTCCTCGGCGCCTGGCGGCCGGCCGACGGCTCGGTCGACGTGGTCCGCGTCACCGTCGGCCACTGAAGGAACCAAAGGGGGAACAGGCCATGTTCTGGATCGACCTGGTCGCCGCGCTCTGCCCGCCGCTGGTCGCCTGGCCGCTCGCCGCGACCGCCGCCGCCAAGCTGCTGGCCGGCCGCCGGCGGCCCGGCAGGGCGGCCGGCACCGCCCTGCCCCTGTTGGTCGGTGGGCCGCGCCGGGCCGCCGGCGTGCTCCGCGCCACCGGCGCCGTCGAGGTGGCCCTCGGGTGCTGGCTGCTCGCCGGTCCTGGCCGGGCGGCCGCCGGCGCGGCGACGGCCCTGCTCGGCGTGGCGTTCCTCGGCTACCTGACCGTGGCCAGGTCGGTGGCCCCCGGTTCGCCCTGCGGCTGTGCCGCGCGTGACCGGGCGCCGATCTCCTGGCGGGCGTTCGTCAGGGCGGGGGCCGTGGCGCTCGGCGGCGCCGGCACCGTGTCGGCCACCACCCCCTGGTGGACGGCGGCCGCCCACCATCCGGTCGCCGCCGCCACGATGCTCGCCCTCGGCGCCGCGCCGCTCTGCCGACGCCCGGCCGGTCGGGCGCTCGGCCGGCTCAGGCGGCGGCTGTTCGGCAGCCCGCTGGCCGCGCCCGCCAGGGCCGGCGGCCCGGTGCCGCTCGCCGCCTCCGTCGAACTGCTCGAAGGCTCCCGAGCCTGGGCGACGGCGGCGCCGCTGATCAGGTCGGGACTGCTCGACCACTGGGAGGAGGACGGCTGGCGGATCCTGCACTACGCCGGCGCCCGACCCGACCCCGACCGCGGCGGTGAGCGCCCGGTCTCCGTGGTCTTCGCGCTGGACGCGGCCGCCGACCTGGACCGCCCGCTCGGCCAGGCGATCCGGGTCGGCGTCGTGGACCAGGAGACCGACCGGGTGCTCACCGGCGAACTCCTGCCCGGCTGACGGCACGGCCGACGGCACGGCCGACGGCACGGCTGACGTCATCCCCGGCGGCCCGCCGAGAGTGGTCCCGGATGGCCCTGGTGAATGAACGCGGCCCAGGCCGAGAGCCGGTCGAGACCGGGGCGGGTCGCCTCGCCGAGCAGCGGTTCGGTGAGCGTGGGCGGGGGGACGCGCCGGGGGTCGAGCATCCACCGCTGCGCGGCCCGCAGCGCGTCAGCGGGCGACAGGCCCTCCACCGCGACGTGGTGGTGGAAGACGGCCATCATGACCGCGGACGCGCTGTCCCTGGTGGTCCACCGGGACCCGACGACGTCCCGTGCGCCGCGGGCGACGAAGGCGGTGGCGAGGGTGAGCGCCTCGTCGTGGTCACGGGTGGTCAGATCGGTCTCGCAGGCGCTGAGTACGACGAGCGGGCCGGTGTCCTGGGGCGCGGTGCTGGTTCCGCGCTTCTCCAGCAGCCGGGCGACGGTGAGCAGCCCGGCATCGGACGCGGCGCCGTCCGGCTCCGCGGGCCGTCCCGCGCCGCCCGCGGGGCTGGCGAGGCGGAGTGCGGAGACCGTGGGACGTGTACCGGCGGCCGCGTGGGACGCGACGTGGAGGAGGGACACCGGTACGGGCGCCCCGGAGCGCGGGGGAGACAGCAGGGCGAGCACCTCCTCGGGCGTCCCGGTTCCACTGACCGGCCCCGACGGCTCGCAGAGTTCCCCGTAGACGACCGCGCGCGGGTAGCACGCCTCGTGCAGCGCGGTCACCTCCAACTCGGCCCACACCAGGTCCATCCGCGGGTCGGCGATCAGCGCCGGCGCGGTGGTGACCGGGCGCGGCGAGCGGGCGATCGTGCGCAGGAACTGGCTTCCCGAGGCGGCATGACTGATCACCGCCTGCTGGCAGACGTAGTGCCGGCACGATCCCCTTCCGTGGCTGTAGCGCGCCGCGTGCCAGGGCACCACGCCGAGCGTGCCGCAGGGGATCAGGACCAGCCGGGGCGGTCCCGGCCGGCCGCGACGCCGGTCGGGGTTGGCCGCCAGTCGATGCGCGACTCCGCTGAGGAGCGGGGACATGACGGCGGACCAGGCCCAGTCGCAGAGCTCGCCGAGGGCCTTCTCCCACGCCTGCTCGGTCGCCTCGCGGTCAGCCGCCCGGGCGTCGGCCGGGAGTCCGGAGCGGGCCGCCGCCGCGTCCAGATAGTCCCACAGGGGCTCGGCGTTCTCCCTGATGAGCCCGGGCAGCGCCAGCACCCCGGGGGGAAAGTCGGCTCCGATGACCAGGGCGGTCCCCGGATCGGAGCCCCGCGAGGGAATCAGGTAGACGAGGGCGTCGGCGTCGGCGGCCGCCACGCCGGCCGCCAGCTCCGACACGCCGGGTGCCGCGAAGGGGCTCGGTTCAGCTCCGCCGTCCTGCCGGTAGCCGAGTGCCTCGAGGGCTCGGCGGCGCAGACTGCTCGGCAGCTCGGTCACGTCAGGTGGCGGCTCGTCCTCCGCTCCTTCGGCGCTGGCCGCCGAGTGCTCCCGCCAGGTGGCGGCGAGTGCGGTGTGGCCGCGGGCGGAGAGCAGGTCCGCCACCGCGTCGGAAGCCGCGGCGGCGTGCAGGACCATGGCGCGGCCGAGTTCCAGCGCGGCGACGGCCTCGTCGATCCAGCCGTTGCTCGCGGCCCAGCCCGCGGTCGCGACGGCGCGCGCCGCCCCCCGCCTGGCGGTCAGCAGGCCGTGCTCCGGCCCGCTCTGGAGCAGGACGTCGGCCGCGAGGTGGCGCAGTGACTCCATGGCGGCACCGACGGCGGAGTGCAGATCGGCCGCCAGGGCCCAGCGGGACTGGTACACCTCCGCGAGACGCCACAGCCCGTCGGGGGCCAATCCGGGGTGGCGTCCGTCCCGGATCTCGGTGCGCAGCCGCTCCAACTCCTCGATCGCGCGGTCGAGTTCGGCCGGCTCCTTGGTGAGGGCGAAGAGAGAGGTACGGCCGAGCGCGGCTCCCCAACTCCCGGCGGCCGGTTCGCCGGAAGGCGGCGGGTCACCGGGAAGGCGCGGCGGGTCGGATGGCTCCTCCAGGCTCTGCCTGAGCACCTCCGGCGCGGCCTCGACCTCGGCGCGCACGGCCTTGAGGGACAGCAGCACCTCCTGCCCCCAGCGGCGGACGGACGGCTGCCACGAGAGACGCTCGATCGCCCCCTCCATCAGGCCCACGCCGGCCAGCAGTTGTGACCGGTCCCGGGTGAGGTTGCCCAACTGGAGGACGAGCTGACCGAGGGCGAGCGACAGCGCGTCGTCGATGATGCCGAGGTCGTCGTGCGGGGCGGCGAGGGTCGCCTCCACCTCGGCGACGACCTGCCTCAGGACGGCGGGGTCTCCGGTGCGGAGGGCCTCGGCCGAGGCCAGCGCGGCTCGGATCCCCAGCCGGGCGGCGTTGGCCAGCCCGGCCGCGGGCCCAGGGGATTCCGTCGGGTCGCTTCGCGCGGCCGTGGCGTCCAGCAGGCGCCTGGCGGCCTCCTGGTCCCGCAGGTTGCCACCGACCTGACCTCCCAGATCGAGGAGAGCCGGGACGAGGGGTTCGAGGACGTGGCGCAGTTCGTCGTCCGCGGGCAGCGCGGCCATGGCGTCCCGCAGTACCTTCAACGCATCGTCCATGGCGCCGGTGTCGCCGTCGCGCAGCGCGGCCGTCAGCTTCACCTGGAGGGACATCAGGGCCGCGAGCATGACCTCCCGCGGAGGCATCCCTTCCCCCGGTGCGGCGGACGCGCGGCCGTGCTCCGCCAACTGGGCGTCGAGCGCGTCCACCTGTCGGCGCAGGGTCTCCGGTGCCACGGACCCCGGCGCCATCGACCCCAGCATGGACACGGTCAGCGCGGTCTCCCGCCGGCGCTCGCTCGGGGACGCCTCCTCCGACCCCGTGGGAGCGGTGTCCGCGGCGTCTGCCCGGCCCGCGGACGATGCCTCCCCGGCCGCCTCCCCGGCCATCGCACCCGCCCGCTCGTCGACACCGAACATCCGCATCGCGGTCTCGAGGAGTGGGCGGAAGGGGGAGTCCTCGGGAAGCCGGCCGAGCATGTCGGCGACCTCGGCGTCCGGGGACAACGCCCCTTCGCGGATCAGGGCGGCGATCGGGGCGAGTTCATCCGACCACGCCCGGGTTCCGGGGCCGCCGAGGAACCCCAGTTCGTCCATGGCGGGGTAGACGTCCGCCGCCAGCTCGCCCAACTCCCGCAGCCGCGTGGTGAAGTGCTCCGCACCCCCGGCGAGCGCCCAGTCGACGAGCGCGGCCTGGTCGATCTCCGCCCCGGCACCGGGTTTGTCGCGCAGGACCACGAGCAGGAAGAGGGCCGCCCGTGCCCCGTCGGGCCCCGGCAGCCCCCACTGCCTCACGCCGCGCAGGATCCGCTCGGCCTCCGCCAGGTCGCCGGGCTCGGCGGCGGGGCTGAGACCGCGGAGCGCGAGCAGGGCGCCGCGCCGGAAGTCGAGTCGTGGCCGCTGCGGCTCCTCGTCGCCCAGCAGCTCCGCCACCTCGGTGAGCTGGGCGAGGAGCGGACCCAGTTCCTCGATCCGGGCGCGGGATCCGGTGCCGGGAAGCATCGCGTCCGCGCGATCGATCAGGCTGGCCGCCCAGGCACGCAGGCCCAGGAGTCCGCCGCTGTCCGCCCCCGCGTCTCCATCGGGTTCCTGTTGCTGATCGCCGCCGTTCCCCGTCATCGACACCCCCTGGCGCCGACGCTAGGCCCCCTCGGGGGCCGGCGGAAGCGGGGGGCGGGCGAACCACCGGGAATCGCCCGGAAGTCGACCACCTCGACGCGGCCCTCCGGCCGTGACCGCACCCGCCCCGGCCTTCGGAACGTCGGGCCGGGGCGGGTGCGTCGAACGGGTTCTGTCAGATGTTGCGGAAGAGACCACGCGGTCTTCTGACCTGCGACGATGAGCGCCGATGGGCCGTTGGCCTGTGGGTATGCCATTTCAGGTCTTTCCCGCGCTTGCTCTCTGATGCGGCCGAAAGTCCCAGAGAATTCCCACAGCCTGTCCGGCTCTTTGAGCGGTGATCGCTCCACCCTGCGTCGCAGGAGATGGTGACTCCCCGTGCATCCCAGGCGTTTTGCTCCTTGCTCGGCTGAGTACTCCAGCAGGACTTTGGTGTCTGACCTGGGGAAACGTGGAGTGGTGGGAGTGTAGTCGTTGGGGTGTGCCGGTCACGGGCGGGTTCTGCCTGCCCGTGACTCGAAGGTGTGGCCCCGACTGCGGTAGTGGCAGCGGCGGGCCACTGCCTGTCGTTGTCGACGCCAATGCGACCAGCTCAGCGCGCGCGTGGGGGCACAGGGGTGTCGGGGAGTATGAGCTGCCAGGAGTCGCCGCACTTCCGCCACGGTGAGCTCGATGACCTCGGCCTCCCCACCAGTGTGGCCCTCTTTTCCCCTGTCGGCGCGGTCGTCACCGCGAGGAAGGCGTGAGCGAGCATCGCGAGGGTGATGTGTCGGTACCAACCGACGTAGCGCCGCACCTCGTACTGGTCCAGCCCACACTCGTTTTCGCCGCCTGAAAGCACTCTTCGATGGCCCACCGGATGCCGGCGACGCGCACGAGTTCGTCGACGCCGACGGCCAAGGGCGCGTAACCGAGGTCGTAGGCGACCTCGTCCGGCTTGCTCACACTGCGCCGCGCCAGTGCCCACCGCTGCTGCACCGGCACGTCACCTTGGTAGTCGAACTCCGCCACCACGGGCGGCCGCACCGCGGCCCGGTCATACATCCGCGGCCCCTTGGCGCCCTCCCCACACGAGCGACGCTCCCACGCCTGCTTCGGCGCTTGGGCGAAGAGGTGATCGCTACGTGGGCAGCCAACGGTGAACTGGGACTTCGGCGCCGCCACGACGTAGCCGACACCGGCGTTCTCCAACAGCCGCCGGAAACGGCACTCCTGACCGTGGGCGGCGGCAGCCGTCACCCACGAGATCGGCAGCGGCGAGGCGAGCACCCGCAGCACGATGGCCTTGGCCAGGTCACCCTTGGTAGTGAACTCCCGCTCAACGGGGGCCTTGGCCGTGCGGCATCGGTCACGGTCCCCAGTCCAGGACTTGGGCAGGTACAGCTCCCGGTCCACGAAGGCGCGGCCGGCGGAGCTTGCGTAGGCGGCGAAGACGCCGATCCGGCAGTTCTCGGTGCGGCCCGCGGTGCCGGAGTACTGGCGCTGCACCCCGGCGGAGGTGGTGCCCTTCTTCAGGAACCCCGTATCGTCCACGATCAGCACCCCGTCGGGGGTGGCGTTGCCGGCGTGCTCGGCTAGTTGCCAGCTGTTCTTACGGGCCACCGGAGCCAGCAGCCCGCGCACGTAGTCCCGCATGCGGCGGCGAGGTTCAACGCGACCGAAGTGGTGTCCGATGTTGACGAAGAGATTGTCCAGGTCGTGGTCCCACATCTCGACTGCCTGTTCGGTGAGCACGATCCGAGGCTTCCAGCCCCGGGGACGACCTCGCCGTCGGGGCCACACCTTCGAGTCACGGGCAGGCAGAACCTCACCGGCCGTTTCCGTCAGGTTCGCGAGATCGCGACTCGGTCATGGCGGTCGGGCCTCGCCGCACTGAACTCCAGGCAGTGTCAGTGGCGTGGCGGGACGCTGATGAGGCGGCGGTAGGTGGTGGTGCTTTCGGGTTCGTCGACGGGGCGGCCGTCGGCTTCGACCCAGGCGTGGGCGGCGAAGGGGGGCATGCGGACGCCGGTGACCCAGGTGGGCCAGGTTCCGCGTAGGCGGCACAGCAGGGTGGTGGCCAGTGAGCGTTGGAGGCAGTACTGGCCGGAGCACAGGGTGGAGGTGCCGGTCACGTCGCGGCGGGCGGCAAGGGCTTGCTCGTAGCCGGCCGCCTTCGCGCCGCGACGCGCGATGCTGAGGATGGCACGGATCCGGCGGGGTGGGAGACGTGCCAACAGACCGGCAATGACGATCGCGAGGCGGGTGGGGACGCGGCGACGCAGCGGGGGGCGGCCGCCGCGGCGATCGAGGATCTGACTCACCGCGGAGCTCGCCGGGTGGTCGGGCCGGGTTCGGTGAGCCTCGCGGCGGCCAGTTGGTCCAGCAGGGTGTCGATGTCGGCCGCGACCCGGGCACGGGTGACGTTTCGGGTCGTGGCGAGCTGATCGGCCAGATCTTCGGGGGTGGTGCCGTCCAGGAGCTGACGCAGGACATGCGCGCCGGCGGTGTTCAGCTGCCAGTAGCGGCCGGATCGTTCGTCGAGGAGTGCCATGCCCGCGTCCGTTTCGCAGGTGGTGACGTCATGGCGCAGCCGGATCCTCGGGGCCGGCGGGGGCGAGGTCATGGGCGTGTTCCTTGAGGTAGTGGGGGTGGGGATGCGCTTCGAGGTCGCGTAGCCACTCCTCGACGCCGAGAGTGGACTCGAGTTCGCCGACGCCGCCGGTGAGCAGAGTGGGGGCGAGCACGGCGCGGCGCAGCGACGCCGGGTCGGCGAGGCCGGTGGCGACGAGGCGGGAGTCGTCGGCCCAGGCCGCCAGGGTGCGGCGCTGGGCGGTGATGCCCGCGTACCACTCGGTGTCACAGTGGTCCTTGGTGGTGCGCTCCAGGATCGTTGCCGGGACGATGCCGTCCATCGCCGTGGCGAGCAACGGCTTGTAGACGGTGGGGTGTCCGATGTCTTGCGGTCGGACGCGCAGAGTGGCGTCGAGCACCGCGTCGTCACAGAAGGGCATCTCGGTGGGCAGGCCGAGTCGCTCGGACCACTCGGTGACATGGGTGGCCAGGGTGCCGGCGGCCCGGGCCGCGTAGACCCAGGTGTGGGAGCCGCGGTCGGGACCCAGCGGTTCGCACTCCGCGGCGGCGATCCTGAGTTGCCCGGCCGCAAGCTCCCGAGCCTGTGGTGTCGACCAGGGCGGAAGGGACAGGCGTGGGCCCCAGTCACACATGGGCCATTCCCTGCGTTGGACGCTGCCCAGGGTCTCCGACTGTGCGGTGAGCCAGTCGGCCAGGGTGCGTCGTGAGGCCAGTTCTCGCAGGAGTCCAGCGAGCGGCCAGCGCTTGGCCGCGCGATGTGCGGCGACATGCCGCAGACCCGCGAGCGGGTGGCCGCGCAGGAACCGGTGCAGGTATGCGGGCGGTGGGATGACGACGTGGTCCCCACCATGGCCGCAGAACCGCGACCGGGCACCGTGTTCGAGCAATCTCGCCAGGAGATCCGCCTGTTGAGCCCTGCTGCGAACCAACTCCGAGGGCTCGTCTCCGGGCGGACGCCGGCTCTCGATGCCAGCGAAATGGCCCGCGATCTCGTGGGTGGGAATCGTCAGGTGGACGATTCCCGGCAGATGGCGGGCGGCTTCACGGGCGTAGGCGGCGTCCTCGTTGCCCACGGCGGACCATTCCAGGGTGGCCGCGACCAGCCGGGCGCCGGCTTCGTGGGCGAGGAAGCACAGTGAGGTGGAATCCATGCCGCCCGACAGATCCGCGCCCCAGACCTCCCCCGGCCGTACGCGTAGGGCGATCGCCTTTCGCAACGTGTCCCGCAGCAGCGGTGCGGCCTTCTCTAGTGGCAGTTCCGGCGAGGGCGTCTGCCACCACCGCTTGGTGTGGCTGCTCCCGTCCGGGTGGATGCGCAGGGCATGCCCTGGTCGAACGGCTTCGATGTTCCGCCACATTCCCGTGCTCTGGAACGGATGCGGCGGTTCCGGCAGCAGCATGCGGAGGGCCAGTCGGGCTGGGTCCGGCTCGGCTCCGGTCAGCCAGGCGAGGGTGTGGGCCCGGTCCGCGGCCACGGTCAGACCGTCGACGTGGGCCGTGTACAGCCGTCGGACGCCGGAGTTGGTACCCCGGGCATAGATCCGGCCGTCGTACGAAGCCAGCAGGTGGAAGCTGCCCGCCATGCCGTCCGACGCCGTGCCCCGAGCGGCGAGGCCATCAGGTGTCAGAGAACAGGGGCCGATCGCCGCGAGCCGGGTCGTGCCGATGGTAGCCGTCACCGCCTCCCCATCGGCCCAGCAGCCGACCAGCCACGACCTGCCGGACACATGCCTCAGGATCCGGCATGCATAGGGCGCAAACCGCTTCGAAACGGCGGGCGCCGCCTCGTGATCGGGAAGGACCACGAACCATCGCCCGCCACAGGCTGAGGTCACGGGTGCGTCAGCCGCCCGCGTACGTCCTTACGAAGCCGTCCGAATGGTCTCCGATCCAGCCCCTGGTCTGCTCGGCGAACCCGCCGACCTCCGCCAGGACCGGCGGCTCGTAGACCTCGGACTCCTCGATACGCGACTCATGCTCCATGACAGGCACTCCTTCCGGATCGACCGCTACCTCCAACTCCCTTTCCGTCCGCAGCTGTACGGACACGCGAAGTGACCCGTGTGGGTGATGGTGGCCAGTGGCGCGCCCCCAGGGCGTGGCGGGTTCTCCGCTGCGACCCGACCCACCGCACGCCGCGCGTGGTTGACGCGCGCCCGCTTCCGAACGGGGGATCCGAGGCGAGAGGAATCGTTCCGCTTTGCAATGGTTCCCATAGGTTCGTACGCACATGCGCCGCCGGGTCGTCGACCTCGAGCGAGCGTGCCGTTCACAGGCCGGAGAACTCGCGGCCATCGCGCACCGGAAGGTGATCTCCGCGACGAGCGGACACCTCACCAACGAAAGGGAGCACACACATGGCAGGCCCGAGTGCCGTCATCCATGGGGATCGAAGCCACCTACAGGTCCTTCGGGTGGAACGGTTCCTGGAGCTCAACGACGTCAAGTGCAGCTTCGTAGACCCGGAGAAGGACCATGAGGTTGTTGTCGACTTCACGCTCGACGGAAAGACGCAGACGAGGATCACGGAGGGTATCGAGGCGAAGGTAACGGAGGCGCTCTACGGAAAGACCTACACCGGGAAGGCCTCGTACGACCTGGTCGTGATCGGCAGCGGCCCGACCGGGATGTCCGCCGCGCTGAACGCGAGGACGCTGTTCAACTGGACCACGCTCATCGTCGAGGACAATGCCCCCGGCGGCGTGGCCGGCTCGGCGCTCAACCCGATCGACAACGTCCTGGGCGTCCCCAAGGTCGACGGCAAGGGCGTCGCTCCCCTGGAGCTGACCCACACGTGGATGTTGCAGATCAGGAGTGCCGGTGCCGAATGGCTCTCCGGCCGCCGGGCCACCGGAATCACCAAGGTCGCGGATCCCGCGAAGGAGAAGGTCGACCCGGATTCCTCGGTCTATCCGGCGTACCAACTCACCGTGCAGACGCTGGACAAGAAAAAGACCGAGACGATCTGCGCGGGCATGGTACTGATCGCCACCGGTCTCAAGCCGCGGCTGCTCAACCGTAAGGGAGAAGCGGACTATCTGGGGCGCGGGGTGTACTACGGCGCGCTCCCCACGGATGTCGACCATGCGGCGGCGACAAGCGTCATCGGTATCGACGGGGGCGGGGACACCGCCGCGGTGGCGGCCAAGATGTTCGCCGAGAAGAAGAAAGGCAAGGGATCCTCGACGAACAAGGTGGTCATGTTCATTCGTGGAAAACTCGGCACGGACATGATCAAGTCGAACCTCGACGCGATCAACAGCTATGTGGACAAGGGTGGGGTCACCAAGGACAAGGTCATCGAGGTCCACGAAAACACGGAGGTGTTCGAGTGTGACGGGCAGAGTGGGAAGTTCACCGGAGTGAAATACCGTCCAACCGGCAAGCCAACCAATACTTTGTCGATGAACCTGACTTCCCTGTACGTGCTGATCGGGGGCGACGCCGACAACACATGGCTCAACAAGCCGGTCCGTCTTGTCCAGCTCGTCACGGAGGACGACGTCAAGGCAAAGAGGTACCGCACCGTCGGCGCGGTGGTCACCGGCGCGGTCAAACACGAGCTCGGCTCCCTCACCGAGACCGGCTCGGCCGGGCTCTTCGCCGCCGGAGACGTACGCGAGGGCTCCGTACGCCGGATCGCCGCGGCCATCGGTGAAGGCGGCGCGGCCTCCATCGACATGCACACCTATTTGCACAAGAAGTGGGAGAAGGCGATCAAGGAAGGATCCCCCCTCTACACCTATTACAAGAACACCGCCAAATAGCGGGAATGTCGCGCCGGCGCGCGGGCGGATGTCTGCGGACGGATGATCCAGTGGAGGCAGGGCCCGGCGCCAGTGTGGCTGCCTGGGGCAGTAGGTGTGTCGCAGGCCATGAGTGGCTGGCGGGGCGGCGTGATCGCACCCGAGCGGCCCCAGGGGCAGGCACGGATGCTGCTCATGTGTACGGCGTGAAGTGCGCCTTGGCCACTTTCGACTTGCGTGCCGCGGGACTGGTTCACCGTTCGGAGCGCGGTTCTGTTGGTGCCCTTGTCGGCAGTTTCGACAGTGGGCATGCAGAAGAAGCGATCCGCAGTGGCCGACGGATTGGTTGACGGGTGGGACATCCAGTCGGGCTACGGCGGGCCATGACCAGGAGCGGTGGACAAGCCTGCCCGGGAGGGCCGCAGGTGCGTCGCGATCCAGCGGGGCGGTCCGATGCGCCGATCAGCGGTCCCCTGTTCGCGCGGAGGTCGCCGTGGGCGATGATGTGCGGCTGTCATTGGTTCGAATGATGGGATCTCAGCCCGGAGGCGCGGTAAAACGTTCCGGCTTCTTTCGAGCTATGACGAGAACGGAATTTTTCACATCAGGAGGGCAGTTCACGTCCTGGTGAAGCGAGCGCGTGTGCCCCGGGTGGCGAGCCCGAAACAGTTAATACTGGTGCTGCCGTGATCGTGGTGTCGCAGGGGTACCACGATGGCCAGAAGAGTCAGGGGCAGCCTATGCAGGTCAAAGATGAACCATCGCAGAGCCTCGGTGATTTTCTCGCGAAGATCAGAGGGTGGTATGAGGTCGACTACGAGGGTTTCAGGACCATGTATGACGCGGCGATCAGGAACGTGGTGCCGTTTCCGGCGGACACTCCGGCGAACGTGCGCTGCGACTGGCGGAAAAGGGATATTGAATTCCTGTGCCGCTTCTTCGAGGAGTGGTACGAGTGGGGCTGGACGGCGGAGCCCAACGCCGGCCTCGACTTCATCGAGAAGTTCAGCTGGATCAACTACGAGAACGACTACGGCATGGTGTTCGTGACCTGCGGACCTGGCCTGAAGATGACGGCGGACTTCACTCAACTTCAGGGCCAGCAGATGGACGACCCGGTGAAGTCGCAGGAACTCGTCAACATCTGGATCGAGAAGCTCGGATCGAAGATGGAGGACTTCGAGGACGGCCCCTGGCCCAACTTCAACGAGTTCTTCGTACGGGATCTCAAGCCAGGGAAACGACCGATCGAAGCCGAGAACGACAACAGCGTCGTGGTCGCTCCGACCGACTGCGTCATCAACATGATCGTCGACGAACTCACGGACACCACGCCGATCCCCGTCAAGACGGTCACCATGAACGTCAAGCAGCTGCTCGCCGACTCCGACTACTACCAGAACTTCATCGGCGGCACGGCGGTGTCCTGCATCCTGATGCCCGACACCTATCACTGGTACCACTCACCGGTGGGCGGTGAGGTAGTGGAGGCCAATGACGGCGTCGGCGGGGTCTACTACGGGATGCGGGACTTCCCCGAACTGCTCAACAAGGGGAATGTCGGCTACGGCTACGACTACGAGATGTTCGACGATTTCCGCCGCGGCTACGTCATCATCAGGACCGCGTTCCATGACCCGTTCGGCGAACGACACGAAACGCATGTGGGCTTGGTGCCCGTCGGGCTCAACTCGATCGCCTCCGTCAACTTCCTGGACAAGTTCAAGGGCCCGATCGACGAGCCGGTCCCGGTGGAGAAGGGCGAGAAGATCGGAAACTTCAAGTACGGCGGGTCGCTGAACATCCTGCTGTTCGAGAAGGACCGGTTCCCCGCCCTGCAACTGCACATGGGACAGCGCATCGGAACCCTCGAAGCCAAGGAGAGGACGGCCGGTCTCTTCACCGGCTCCTACCACACACAGTCGCGGCGCCGCCGCCTGCTCGCCCCCTGACCCTCGCTGCCGAACGGACGGTGCAACCATGTCCTCCGACCTCGTCGCCTCGATTCCGGCGAACATCCCCAACACGCTGAGCATCGACTTCCTCACCAAGGACACCAAGAAGGTCCGCTCCTACGCCGGGCACGTGCACATCGACGACACCGAGCACCCCGGAACCCAGAACCACCTCTTCTACTGGTTCTTCGAGAGCCAGACCTGCAACCCCCACATCGCCGTGCCCGACCAGCAGGACGTGATCAGCCGGACGCCGCTGCTGATCTGGCTCAACGGCGGGCCCGGCGCCTCCTCGCTGATGGGCCTGTTCCTGGAGAACGGCCCGCTGTCCATCGGCGACGACGCGGACGGGACGGTGTCGGTGACCCCCAGGAGCTGGAACCAGGAGGCGCACGTCGTCTACTGGGACCAGCCGATCGGCGCCGGATACAGCTACTCCGACACCGAGGGCGAGTACGTCCACGACGAGGAGACCCTCGCCCGGATGTTCTGGCAGGGCCTTCAGGAGTTCTTCCGCCTGCACCCCGAATACGCCAAGTGCCCGCTCTACGTCTGCGGTGAGAGCTATGCCGGCAAGTACGTGCCGGCCATCGCCCTGGAGATCGACCGGCGCAACAGCGAAGGCACCGAGGGCCGACACCTCGAGCTGAAGGGCATTGCCGTCGGCAACGGCTGGATCACCCCGGAGCTCTCGCTGCGCGTCTCGATCGACTACGCCTACGCCACCGGCTACCTCGGCATCAGCGGGCGCGACTCCCTCGACGACGCCTACGCCGACTTCCAGGCCGCCCTGCGGGCCGGAGACATGAAGAAGGCCACCAAGCTCGGCAACGACCTGGTCAACACCGTCCTCGCCTACGGCGGGAACTTCGACCTCTACGACGTCCGGCGCTGGGACGACATCTCCATGGGCGCGCTGCGCACCTACCTCAACAGCTCGGACGTCAAGAAGGCCCTACACGTGCACTCCGACATCGTCTGGGAGTGCCAGGACAACGAGGGCCCAGTGGCGGAGGCCCTGGTGGACGACAACATGGCGGACGCCTCCGGCAAGTACGGGGAGATCATCGACAAGGGATACCAGACCCTGCTCTACACCGGGAACTTCGACCTCGCCTGCGGATACCGGTGCACCGAGGAGATCCTCGACGGCCTCATGGAGCAGCGGGGCGAGCAGGCGCAGTGGCGCAACGCGCCCCGGCTGGTCTGGACCCAGGCACAGGGCAACCCCAAGGGCTTCGTCCGCAGCCTGCGGAACCTGACGCAGGTGGCCGTGCCGGACTCCGGTCACGAGGTGCCGGCGTACCAACCGGAGATCTGCCGGGAGATGCTCTACAACTGGCTCTTCGACCGGCCCTTCGCCGGCTACGACCCGCAGCAGCAGACCAAGCCGCGCAACGGCAACGGCGCGCGGAAGGCGTGAAGGCGGCTGGGCCGGGAGAGCATGGGCCGGGCGGCCGGAGGGCTGCCCGGCCGGCCGGTGGTCCCCGCTGTCCGGCGCCCCGGCTCAGGTCATGTCGTGCCCGGAGAGGGGTAGACGGCGTGGGTGACGTGGACGTTGATGATCGCCACCTGGGTCGTGCCGGGTTGGGGAAGGGTGCGGATGGCGCAGCGGGTGGGGTCCATGACCGCCGCTCGCAGGCCCTCGCTCGCGGGCGCGGTTCGCTCATCCGTGGAGCGGGGGCCGGGAGTGTGCTGGGGCACGGCTGTTCCTCCTGAGGTCGGTGGTGCGCTGGTTGGGCACGGCTCGGCCCTGGCCCTCCATCAGCTGGAGGGGGTCTCGGCTTCCCTTGCCTCGGTGGTGTCCTTCATCGCCATGCGGATCGCGCCGGGATCGCCGGAGAGCAGTGCCTCGCGCTCGTCGTCGCCCAGTCCCGCGACTTCCGTGACCGCCGATTCGGGAGCCCGCATGAATGCGCTCAACAGGGAGGGATCAGATGCCAGCCGAGCGAGGTAGGTCGCCAGCGGGCTGGTTCTGCGGGTGGGCAGGTAGCGGTCCAGGTGCGGCGGCACCCTGGTCCTGGCGGCACGTCCCGTCTGTGGCCTCGACGGGATTCTCAGACGGTGGGCCATGGCGTGGTCTTCGCCCGGTGGAGCGAGGGGTGGCACATGCAGGGTGCTCACACCGGTCAGGTGTTCTTCGCGAAGCTCATGGAGCCCGAGTGTGCGAATGAGCGGCCCGCACACGGAGTACTGGGCGGCAGAGTAGTGGGTGACCTGGTGTTCCGAGGGATAGAACCTCTCCAGGTATTCGACGAGTACTCGACGGTTGTCGTCGTTGTCGAAGCCACCGAAGCGGAACCCCAGGTCTCCGACGCAGCCGACCTGCCAGATCACCACGTGTGAGTCGGTGAGCAGGGGGGCTGCTGAGCAGCAGTTCGGTGGCTTCGACCTCCTGGCAGCCGACCGTCCCCGGGTCGATTCCCAGATCGGCGAACAGACAGTCCACTGCCGATACCCCGGGGAGCATCATCGCGGGGATTCCCTCGGCACGCAGGACCTTGATCGCTTCGTGCGGGGGGTCGGCGAACACGCCGGGGTGCCCGTAGAGCACCCCGCACACCGTCTGGCCCTCGCGCGCCGGCTGGACCAACGCGGCCACCATCTGCTGGTAGGTCTCCCGGCGCGGCTTGTCGTTGCCGTACAGCGCGTACAGGTCCTGGGACGACTTGCTGTGTTCCTGGATCCACACCTCGGTCACCGGATCGGACACACAGTAGGCGACGTGGTCCGCTTGCTGGATCCACCCCGCGGCCTCGAAGGTCAGTTGGCCGATGCCCCTGATGCCCGTCCCGACGACAACCAGCGATCCGGAAGACACGTTGGCACCTCCGCGTCTCGTGTGCACCTCTCGGCGGAGCGCCATGTCGCGCGCGGTGGCGCCGGGAGGGTGCCGAAGGAGAAGCCACCCCACCGCCATGGTGACCGAGGTACTCCGCGGCTAAGCCCATCAGGAGGGTTATTCGCCCGTGAGGGTGAAGGATGGTGCGATGTGCCGCGCCGGGCGGCTGCTCGCCCGGAACCGGCGGTCTTCGCGTCCATGTGCGCCGGTTGGCCTCGCCGCATGATCATGATGCTGAGGGGCAAGTCCCCTGGAGCAGGCCGACAGCAGCCGCCTGGACAACACCCGGCCGCCCGCCTCGTCGCTGCACCAAACGCCGACTACACCAATCGTCTCGGCCAAGTGCACGTACTCATGCTGATTCTGACCCCGTCCCATGACGTGCCGATCGGTGAGGACGCCGCCCAGGATCTCGCGCGAGCACATCCCGGGTGTCCACGAGGCCGTACGGGACCGCACCGGGCTACATGTTCCGCTTCTCTCATCCAGGCGCCTACGCCCGCGCAGTCGAGGATTTCCTTATCCGAGCCGTCAATCGGCAGGTGCGCAGCGGTGCAACCCGCTGAGGAACTCCGCTATCTGATTCTGGCAGCTGCTCATCTGCTCGGAATATCAGTAGGGATGTTTGTTAGGTCTGACTGCCCAGGCTTTGTAAGCCTTCTTGCCGAGTTCGGGGTAGCTCTGCTCCATGTGGATGATGCGCTTGTTGTCCGGCTTCGTGAAGTCCTGGTACTGGAACTCGTCACTGAACCCGATCTCGGCGGTGTCGTGCAGGTTGCGGCTGTAGTAGAGGGCGTCGAACCGAGACCAGTAGATGGCGCTCATGCACATCGGGCACGGCTGGCCGCTGGCGTAGATCTCGTAGCCCTTGAGCATCCGAGCCCGCTCCTTCACCGTGTCGGGGGAGCCCTCCTCGCGCTCGATGAATTCCAGCGTGCTCTCGTTCTGGTGCTTCACCGAGATCGACGGCGCCTTCGGATTCAGCAATTGAATCGCCTTGCGGATGGCCTCCACCTCGGCGTGCGCTGTCGGGTCGCCGGTCAGCAGGACCCGGTTCTGGCCACGGGAGATAATCTCACCGTCGCGGATGATCACCGCGCCGAACGGCCCGCCCCAGCCGTGTACCACCGACTCCATCGCGAGGCGCACCGCCTCTGCCATGAACTTCTTCTCCGCCTTGAATTTCTTCTTCGTCATGGCGTCTCTCCGTCACCCGTGTCTGGCCTCTCCCGGCAGACACTCGACGAGAAAGGATAAATCGGCGTATCTGTCTCTTTCAGAAGGTAGTCGCCGTCGCGAAACCGGTAACTCGACCATCCGCGGGTGGCGAGCCGACGTAGGAGCCGGTTCTCTCCGGTCAGAGGTGCGGGCCGGGCTGGTTGATGGGTGGGGCCGGGGTTGTCCCGGGTGGCACGGTGATGAGGGGGTGGAGGCTGGTGGTGGGGCAGGGTTCGTCGACGGGGGTGCCGTCGGTTTCGACCCAGGCGTGTGCGGTGAAGGGGATGACGCGGACGCCGGCGTGCCAGGTGGGCCAGGTGCCTTGGGCGCGGCAGAGGAGGGCCGTGGCGATGGAGCGGGGGAGGCATCCGTTGCCCGCGCAGCGGATGCTGACGGCGGTGACGTCGGCGCGGGCCTGGGCTGCCTGGGCGTAGGTGGCGGGCTTGGCGTCGCGTGCGGCGAGGGTGAGCAGACGCCGGATGTGCACGGGCGGCAGGCGCGCGATGAGATGGGCGGCGCCCACGGCGAGGCGGGGGAGCAGTTGGCGGTGCGGGGGCAGGCGGCGGCGTTCGGCGACGATGACGTGGACGCTCACCGGGTGATCAGTCCCGCGGCGTGCAGCTGGGCGGTGAGTGCGGTGGCGTCGGCTTCCGCCCGGTCGCGAGGGATGTCGTAGTGGTGGGTGAGGGCGTCGGCGGCCTGCCGAGGGTCGGCGCCGTCGAGCAGGGCGCGCAGGATGAGGGCGGCGGCGGGGTTGAGCTGGTAGTACCGTCCGGTGCGCTGGTCGAGCAGGACGGTGCCTTCCGGGGTGTCGGCGGTGCTGATGTCGCGGCGCAGGGCTGGGCTCATGGGTGTGGCTCCTTCACGAGAGGCGCTGGCGGTGTCGTGCGGGCCGGGGTGCCAGGGGCGGTGTGGTGGCGCAGCCAGCTCTCCAGGGCGAGGGTGGTCTCCAGCTGGACGGTGGGCAGGAGCGGTGGGTGCAGGCCGAGGGCGGCCTGGCGCAGGGCGGGGAGGTCGACGAGGCCGAGGCGGGCCAGGAGCGGGTCGTCGAGCAGTTCGGCGATGTCGGCGCGGCGTTGGCGCAGGCCGGTGTGGACGTCGAGGGTGAACTCGCCCTTGGTGCGGCGGCCCAGGAAGACGTCGGGCACGGTGGTGCGCATGGCCGCGGCGAGGAGGGGCTTGTAGACGAAGGGGCTGGTGCGTTCGTGCAGCCGTACGGCCAGGCAGGCGTCGATGACCTGGTCGTCGAGGTAGGGAAAGTGCGTGGGAGTGCCGGCGCCGGCGGTGGTGCGGGCGAGGTGGCGGGCGATGCGGGCGGCGGAGCGGATCACCATCAGCACGGTGTGCTGACCCCGCGAGGCCGCCAGCGGCCGGGCGTCGGGGGCGGCGTCGCGGATCAGGCCGCGGACGGTGGCGACGGCCTGGTCGCTGGCCCACGGCGGCATGCCAGGCCGCAACTGCCAGCCCATTGCCGGGCGGCCGCTGTGCTGCCACAGCGGTGTCAGATCACCCGCGGTGGCGGTCAGCCATCGCGGGTAGGTGCGGGAGTCGGCCAGGGCCCGCACCGTCGGAACCACCTGCCAGCGGCGGTGGGCGGCCAGGGCCCGCAGATGACGCACGGCGACGGCAGGCGCGGTGCGGACGGCGGTGTGCAGGTAGGAGGGGAATCCCTGGACCACCTGGTCGGCGGCCTCGCCGCACAGATGCAGGCGCGAGCCGGCGGCGGCCATCCGGCGGGCCAGGTCCGTGGCGTAGGCGGCGGTGCGGGCGCCGCGGACCGGTTCGTCGGCGTCACGGCCGAAGGCCAGCAAGCCGGCGAAGAACGGCGGCAGGTCGGCGCAGTCCATCAACAGATGTTCGGCACGGGGCAGATGAGCCGGGACCTGCCGTGCCCAAGCGGCGTCGTCGTGGGAGCTGTCCCCTCCGGTGCGAGTACAGGTAAGCAGGCGGGCAGGGCCACGGGCGGCCAGGAAACACAGCGAAGTGGAGTCCATCCCGCCGGACAGGTCGGCGCTCACGCTCCCGCCGTCGGCGGTTCGAGCGGCGACCGCCGAGGCCAGCGCGGCACGCACTGAACGGGCGCCGCGCGCCAGCGGGAGTTCGGGCTCGGGCGCCGTCCACCACTGCCGGCAGCGAGCGGAGCCGTCTTCGTCCAATCGCAGCCACCAGCCGTCGCCGACCGTGTGGACGCCCCGCCAGACGGAACGCTCCTCCAGCGGGTGCGGCACCGCGGGCTCCAGTAGCCGCGTCGCGAGCGTCTCCTCATCCAGCTCCGCGCCCATCGCGGCGGCCAGTACGTCGGAGCGGTCGCAGGCCAGTGTCACACCACCGACGCGGGCGTGGAAGATCCGGCGTAGTCCGGAGGCCGTGCCCTGGGCCCGCACCCGCCCGTCCACCGACGCCAGCAGGTGGACGCTGCCGGGGATCGCGCCGACCAGGCGATCCAGATCCTCGAGACAGCGAACGCGGCCGGCCAACTCGGCCAACCGTCTCTCACTCGGCGAGCAGTCCCCCCACACCGCCAGCCGGACCGGGCCCGCCTCCGCCACGACGCCCCTCCGCCGGTTGCCTCGCCCGCCCGCGTCGCCCGGCTCGACCAGCCAAGGCCGACCCGAAGCGTGAGACGCGGACACGACTGGACGCGGTGCCACCGAGGCGATCGCGGCCCAGGCCGCGTCGCAGTCCGGCAGCACCGCGAACCAGTCACGGCCATGACCCGACTCTTCTCCATGTGCCATGGCGCGACGCCGACTCAGGCGTAGGAGTCGAAGAAGTCGTTGCGGTCGATCCCGCCCGCGGCGGTCAGCTCGCCGAACGACCCCACCTCCACCAGCATCGGCGGCTCGTAGGGCTCCTTGACCACCGACTCCGTCATGGGCTCTTCCATCAGGGACCTCCATCCAGTTCACCGCGGACTCCGGTAGCGCGGTCTCCCCCACAGCCTGTGGCCGGCATATCGGGCCCGCAAATGCAAAGCCGCCCAGATGCCGCATATTGGGCTGGTGGACGTAAGCGGCCGGTGGACGACGAGGACGGGGGCGGTCGGCACCAGCGGGTCGGCTCCGTGCGGGGCCGTGGCGACACGGCCGTTCTCCCCTCACGCGGCAACGGCGCTCTTCTCGGCCCAAACGGGCGGAGAAGAGCGCCGTCACGCGCTTTCGCGAAGGCGCCGGTGGCGCCCCGAGGGTTGGACGCCTACGCCACGAAGACGCTCACTCCGAACTCCTGCGTGGTTCGGCCGCCCGGGCGTGCCCGTGGTTGGCGCGGTCGTGGCCGTCGCTGGCTGCGACCGGGCCTGGCCACAACGCTTGTGTAGATCAGAAGATGCACAGGACGTCGCTGGGACAGGTCACGCCGACCGAGGCGTTGGTCTGGGCGGGGCTGGCGAGAGCGAGTGCCTCGTGACATGGCGGCGATCACGGCACGGATGCGCATGGGAGTCCTTGAGGTTGTTGGGCGGCCCGGGGGAGCCAGATCGTTGGGCGGATACCCGCCGATGTGGGCTCACGTTCACCGTCCGTGAAGCTACGGGGGGATGACGCGTAGGCGCCCCGGCACCTCACACCGAAGGGCGAAGCCGTTCGGTGCCAGCCTTCTTGTCCGCATGGTTCTCGCGTGGCCCATGGGGATGCACATGTACGTGCTCGGAAAACCGCGGCCGGTCAGCCAGTGGCATGGTGGACACCGCCACCTCGGCCAGCCGCATGGACGCGAACGGCGTCGACGTCAGGGGTTCGAGATCGCGGGCCCCGGGATCGATCGGTGCCTTGGAGGCCGGCGCGCGCACCACGATGGTGGCAACCCGGCGTGGTGGTCTTGGGCGGATCAGTCGCGATCAGTGCATGAGCCCAGGCCCGGCCACCCGAACTGGGTTGGAACCAGCCTGCGACGGCCGTTCGCCCGCGGGGCGGTTGTCTGAGGGGGACCGGATGGAGGCTGGCGTCGGGCGTCAACGGGGCGGAATATGCCCAGCGATACATCACACTTGTCAATCTGGCGCCTCGGCGTTCGCTCGGATGAGGACTGTCCGGCTAACGCGGGGGACCTTAAACTCTGAATTGCTCGGCCCTCGCAGGGGTGTCCGCTCCAAGATCCCTGAGTCACAGCCAGCGACAGGCGGTGAGGGCCGGGCGTCGCCATGGGATTCGTCCCGGGGCTCTATGCCCGATTGGGCGCCTAGCGCACCATGGGAGCTCACCCGGATGTCCGCCCGTAAGATCGTGGGGGCACCCCACCGGGACCCGCCGCCGTTCTTTCCCCTCTGGCGGGGCCCCACCGGGGCTTCGCCTTCGGCCATGCGGGGGCACGCCGTCATGTCCGGCGCATTTGCGGTCCCGCACCATGCGGTTGACTGTGAGTATTCCCGGTAACGGAGACGAGCACCGATGGCACGCCCCTTGGATGGGGTAGGCACGAACTGACAAAGCGACGTTGCCTACCCTCCACGAAGTGGAGGGCACCGCCTCCCACCTTGGGCAGGGCGAGGCCACTGTGATCAACCCTGACATCCTGATCGGCGCCAAGGAGACGCTGTCCCGCAACGGCCTCCAGGCCAAGCTGCCGCACCTCACCCACGACCTGACCTTCGACTTCACCTTCGACCGCACCGAGGGCCGCGAACACCAGGTGCTGCGCGAGGACTTCTACTACCGCGCCGAGACCCTGACCGCCCTGGCCGCC
>NZ_BAAGPR010000053.1:0-51911 GCF_054783955.1 Streptomyces mayteni
GTGGCCGACCCGCCGCCGCCGCCGGCGGCGGCGGCGACGGTCGGCGCGGGGCGGCCGCGGCCCCGCCTCGGGTACTGGCTGCGGCGGCCGGGGCTCGTCCTCTCCCTGCTGGTGGTCGCCGCCGTGCTGACGGCGGCCTTCCTGCCCGAGCTGTTCACCTCGCGCGACCCGCTGGCCGGCGTGCCGGCCGAGAAACTGCGCGGCCCCAGCGCGGAACACCCCTTCGGCACTGACCAGTTGGGACGCGACCTGTTCGCCAGGACGGTGCACGGCGCGGCGCTCTCGCTGCGCGCCACCTCGCTCGCGGTGGCGTTGGGGCTGGTGGCCGGCTCGGCCATGGGGCTGCTCGCCGGCGCGCTCGGCGGCCGCGCGGACGACATCCTGATGCGCTGCGCCGACGTACTGCTCGCCATCCCCGCGCTGCTGCTGTCGCTGGCCATCGTGACCGCGCTCGGCTTCGGCACCACCCGGGTGGCGATCGCGGTCGGCGTGACCAGCGTCGCCGGGTTCGCCCGGGTGATGCGGGCCGAGGTGCTGCGGGTGCGCGGCACCGTCTACGTGGAGGCGGCCCACGCGGCGGGCGCCCGCCGCCACTCGGTGCTGCTGCGGCACGTGCTGCCCAACGCGGCAGGCCCGGTCCTGGTGTTCGCGGCCGTCGAGTTCGGCGCGGTGGTGCTCGCCGTCTCGGCGCTCAGCTTCCTCGGCTACGGCGCGGAGCCCCCGACGCCCGAGTGGGGCTCGCTGGTCTCCGCTGGCCGCGACTACCTGGCCGGCGCCTGGTGGCTCACCACCTTCCCCGGACTGACCATCGCGGCCACCGTGCTGGCCGCCAACCGGATCGCCCGCGCGTGGGAAGGCGAGGACCGATGACCCAGGAGACCCCAACGGTCACCACGCCGCTGCTCGCCGTGCGCGGACTGCGGGTGAGCTACGGCCGGGCCGAGGCGGTGCGCGGCGTCGACCTGGAGGTGGCGCCCGGCGAGACCGTGGCACTGGTCGGCGAGTCAGGATCGGGCAAGTCGACCACCGCGCACGCCGTCATCGGGCTGCTGCCACGCGGCGGCCGGCGGACCGCGGGACAGCTCCTGTTCGGCGGGGAGGACCTGGCCGCCGGCGGCGAGCGGGCGCTGCGCGCCAGGCGCGGCTCCGACATCGCCCTGATCCCCCAGGACCCCTATCTCGCGCTCAACCCGGTCCAGCGCGTCGGGCGCCAGGTCGCCGAGAGCCTCCTGATCCACGGCCTCGCCGACCGGGCCGGAGCCCGGGAGCGGGCCGTCGAACTGCTGGCCCAGGCCGGATTCGACGCACCCGAGACGCGGGCCAGGCAGTATCCGCACGAACTGTCGGGCGGGATGCGGCAGCGGGTGCTGATCGCCATCGCGCTGGCCGCCACACCCCGGCTGGTGATCGCCGACGAGCCGACCAGCGCGCTGGACGTCACCGTCCAACGCCAGGTCCTCGACCACCTGGAACGCCTGACCCGCGACCGCGGCACCGCGCTGCTGCTGATCACCCACGACCTGGGTGTCGCGGCGGACCGGGCACAACGGACCGTGGTGATGTCACGCGGAGAGGTGGTCGAGGACGGCCCCACACACGAGGTGCTGCGCGGCCCCCGACACCCCTACACCAGGCGGCTGTTGGCGGCGGCCCCCAGCCTGGCCGGCACCCGGCTCGTCGGCTCGCGCGCCGCGCGCCAGCCGGACGCCGGCCCCCTGGTGGTGGCCGACCGGCTGGTCAAGGACTTCCCGCTGCCACACTCCGCCGGCACCCGGCGGCTGCGCGCGGTGGACGCCGTCAGCCTCACCATCGCCCGCGGCGAGACGTTCGCCCTCGTCGGCGAGTCGGGCTCGGGCAAGTCGACCACGGCCCGGATGGTGATGCGGCTGACCGCCCCCACCTCGGGCACCGTGACGTTCGACGGGAAGGACGCCACCGCGCTCACCGGCGAACCGCTGCGCCGGCTCCGCCGCCGGATGCAGATCGTCTACCAGAGCCCCTACGCCTCCCTCGACCCGAGATTCTCGGTCGCCGAGTCCATCGGTGAGCCGCTACGGGCCTTCCGCACGGCCGGCCGGCGGGAACGTACACGCCGCGCCGCCGCGCTGCTGGAACGGGTGGCGCTGCCCGCCAGTGCGCTCCACCGTCGCCCGGCCGAGCTCTCCGGCGGCCAGCGGCAACGGGTCGCGATCGCCAGGGCGTTGGCCCTCGAACCCGACCTGGTGGTGTGCGACGAGCCCGTCTCGGCGCTCGACGTGTCGGTGCAGGCCCAGATCCTGGAGCTGCTCGCCGAGCTCCAGCGTGAGCTCGGTCTTAGCTACCTGTTCATCTCCCACGATCTGGCCGTGGTGCGGCAGATCGCGCACCGGGTGGGCGTCATGCGCGCCGGCCGGCTGCTGGAGACCGGCACCACCGAGCGGATCTTCGCCGAGCCCCGCCACGCCTACACCGAGGAACTGCTGGCCGCCATTCCCGGCAGGACGGCGGCGAGCTGACCCGCCAGGGCCGCGTGCTCGTTCAGGCGGCGGGGGACCACAGGCGGGTCGGCGCCTCCCTGCGGAGCACCGGGGCGATCTCCTCAGCGAACCACCGGAGTTGCTCCTCCTGCTCGGCGCGGTCCAGGCCGAAGCCGTCCACCGTGACGGACTGGAGGTCATGCCGGTACGCCGCGTGGAAGTCGAGGATCTTCTCGATGATCCGCTGCGGACTCCCGATCAGCGCCGGGCCGTTCTCGATCGCCTCCTCGATGGTGCGGAACGGTGTGTTGTAGCCTGCCCTGCCGACCAGATGCGGCTTGAAGTTCTGTGCCACCCGCGCCTCGTAACGCTCCCTCAGCCGGGCGATCGCCCGCTCGGTGGTGTCCGCGACATAGAGGCCGCCGGAGCCGGCCGCCACGTGCGCGCCGGCCGGGTCGTGCCCGTACGCCTCGAACCGCTCACGGTAGTGCGCGAGCAGCCTCGCGTACGCCGCGCGCGGCTGGATGGCGTTGGCCGTGAAGACCGGGTCGCCGTGTCTGGCGGCCAACTCGGTCGAGTGGGGGCTGGTGGCCGAGCCGTGCCAGACGCGCGGCGGCCCGGCGAAGGGGCGCGGCACGGTGGTGACGCCCTTGAGCGCGGGCCGGAACTCGCCCTGCCAGTCCACCCCTTCCTCTCGCCACAGCCGGCGCAGCAGCTCGTACTTCTCCGCCTGGTACTCCCACTGCCGCGCCTCGTCGAGCCCGAAGAGGTCGAAGTGCCCTGCCTCGGCGCCCTTCCCGACGACCAGCTCCATCCGGCCCCGGGACAGCTGGTCGAGGGTGGCGTAGTCCTCGGCCACCCGCACCGGGTCGAGGATGGCCAGCACCGTCACCCCGGTCATCAGGCGGATCCGGGAGGTCCTGGCGGCCAGCGCGCCCAACAGGACGGTGGGGCTGGAGGAGACGAACGTGCCGGCGTGCCGCTCGCCGACGGCGTAGGCGTCGAAGCCGAGGCGCTCGGCGAGCACGCCGTTCTCGACCACCTCGTCGAACCGCTCGGCGGTGGGGGTCACCGCACCGGTCACGGGGTGCGGCGCGTTGCCGACGATGGTGAGGACGGAGAACCGCATGGCAACCCTTCCGACGGACCCGAACCCCACTCTGCTCGCCGGTTGTTGCGGGGGTGTGGCGGGCACATGGCGGGCTGTCCGGCGCGAGGTCGCACATCGCCGCGACCCGTGGACAAGCCGGAAGCACCTTTGTTAGCTTCGCGTCGTCCCACCCGGCCACGCACGCCGGGTGCCGTCGTTTCCGGCTGAGGGGGTCGGCCATGCACGCTTCACGCCGGGTGCCGCTGGTCCGCCGCCTCCCGATCGACCTGCGCCGCTCCGCCAGCTGTCTCTGTAGCTGAGCCACCAGCGGGCGCGTGCCCGCGCCGCCGTCACTCCTCGCCGGGGCGTGCCCCGACCCGTGCCTCCGCGCGCTCCCGTGCCGAGCGCCGAGTGCCGGTGCCCGAGTGCCCGGCCATCGGCCCACTTCTCCGACTCCCGCTCCCTCGACCAGGAAGCCAGGAAGCGAGATCACCGCCGTGACATCGACGAACCCACGGGCCCGGCTGCCCGGCCAGGACGACGACGACCGACTCGTCGTCATCCGGGCCCGGATCTCCGACCCGCTCACCCGACCCCTGCTGCACGAGCTCGAACGGGAGTACACCTCCCGCTACGGAGGCAGCGCCAGCGACGAGATGACGCGCTACCCGGACCAGGAGTTCGCCCCGCCGGACGGCCTGTTGCTGCTCCTGCTCCGGGACGACGAGGCCGTGGCCGGCGGTGCCTACCGCCGGTATGACGGCGACACCGCGGAGCTCAAGCGGATCTGGACGCACTCCGGGCACCGCAGGCGCGGTCTTGGCCGGCGGGTCGTCCTCGAACTGGAGCGGGCCGCGGCCACCCACGGCTACCACCGGATCTTCCTGACCACGGGACCGCGTCAGCCCGAGGCCCGCGGCCTGTACCTGGCCAGCGGCTACACCCCGCTCTTCGACACCGAGGCCGACCCCGAGACCATCGGCCCCCTGCCGTTCGAGAAGCGCCTCCGCACGCCTCCCCGTCCTTCCGACCCGCCTCAGCGACCGGAGCCGCCGACATGGACATCGCGCCCCCCGGCACCGCCCGCCCCGACCCGGACCTCCACGACGACCTGAGCACGCTGCGGATCGTCCCCGCCCGCTACCACCTCCGCTGGCTCGGCGGGATCGCCGTGCTCGTCCTGCTCGCCCAGTTCGCCCACGGGCTCGCGACCAACCCGGGCTGGGACTGGCCGGTCTTCTTCGACTACCTGCTCGCCGACAGCGTGCTCGGAGCCGTCTGGCTGACCGTACAACTCACCTGCTACGGAACCGCGCTCGGCTTCGCCCTCGGCATCGTCATCGGCCTGATGCGGCTGTCCGACAGCGTCATCCTGCGTGGCGTCGCCTGGGTCTACGTCTGGGCCTTCCGCTCGATACCGCTGATCGTCCAACTCCTCTTCTGGTTCAACCTGGCCTATCTCTACCGGGAGTTGGGCTTCGGCGTCCCCTTCGGCCCGGTCCTGTGGCAGGTCGAGACCATGGACCTGATCGGCGCGACGACCGCCGCGGTCATCGGCCTGGCCCTCCACCAGGCGGCCTACGCCGCCGAGATCGTCCGCGGCGGCCTGCTGGCGGTGGACCCGGGGCAGCGGGAGGCCGCCGCGGCGCTCGGCATCCCCCGGCTCAGACAGCTGCGGCGCATCGTGTTGCCGCAGGCGATGCGAGGCATCCTGCCCAACGCGGCGAACGAGGTCATCTCGCTGTTCAAGGGCACCTCCATCGTCTCGGTGATGGCGATCGGCGAACTCTTCTACCAGGTACAGGTCATCTACGGGCGCAACGGGCGGGTCGTACCGCTGCTGATGGTCGCCACCGTCTGGTACATCGTGCTGACCACCGTGCTGTCCGTCGCGCAGTACTACGTCGAGCGGCGCTTCGCCCGTGGCGCCGAGCGCGAGCCGTCGCCCTCCCCGCTGCGCCGGCTGCGCACGCGGCTCGAAAGCCTGCGAGCCACCGGTCCCGGGCCACGCGGACCCGTGGAGAGGAGGGCCAGATGAGCACGGCGGACGCGATGGTCGACGTCCGTGGCGTCCACAAGTGGTTCGGCCGGCTGCACGTGCTGCGCGGCGTCGACCTGCGCGTCGGAGCCGGAGAGGTCACGGTCGTCCTCGGCCCCTCGGGATCCGGCAAGTCCACGCTGCTGCGGGGCATCAACCACCTGGAGCGCCTCGACCGCGGCACCGTGCGGATCGACGGCGAGCTGATCGGCTACCGCCGCGCCGGCCGGACGCTCCGCGAGCTGAAGGAACGCGACGTCCTGAGGCAACGGGCCCAGATCGGCTTCGTCTTCCAGAACTTCCACCTCTTCCCGCACCTCACCGCGCTGGAGAACGTGACCGAGGCCCCGCTCGCCACCCTCCGCCGCCCGAGGAAGGAGGCCGAGGCACAGGCCAGGACGCTGCTGGCCCGCGTCGGGCTCGACGACCGGGCCGACAGCTATCCGCGCCAGCTCTCCGGCGGGCAACAGCAGCGGGTGGCCATCGCCCGCGCGCTCGCCCTGGAGCCCAAGGTGCTGCTCTTCGACGAACCGACCTCGGCGCTCGACCCCGAACTCGTCGGCGAGGTCCTCACGGTGATCAGGAGCCTCGTCGGTGCCGGCACCACCATGATCGTCGTCACCCACGAGGTGGGCTTCGCCCACGAGGTGGCCGACACCGTGGTCTTCATGGACGAGGGCCGGATCCTCGAACAGGGCCCACCACACCAGGTGTTGGACAGCCCGCGGCACGCGCGGACCCGCGCCTTCCTGTCCCGGGTCCTCTGACCACCCCGCCCTCCCGTTCCGTCCAGTCCGCGGAAGGACCTGCCCATGCCCCGCCGTACCGCCCGTCGCCTGGCCACCGCCCTGACCCTCGCCGCAGTCACGCTGGGCCTCACCGCCTGCGGTGAACCCGAGGACGACCCCGCCCAGGACCCGGACCGCCGGGAGAACGCCTCCGACGTCGTCGACACCAGCCCCGAGCAGGACCGGATCCGCACCGAGGAGGTGCCGGAGATCGCCGCCCTCGTCCCGGACGAGATCCGCGACCGCGGCACCCTGGAGGTCGCCGACTCGGTCGGAGCGGTCCCGCCGCTGAACTTCTACGCCACCGACGACGAGACCGTGATCGGCGTCGAGACCGACATCGCCACCCTGATCGCCGACGTGCTCGGCCTCGAGCCGCGCTTCAACACCGTCGACTGGGCCAACATCTTCGTCGGCCTGGACAGCGGCCGCTACGACGTCGGCGTCAGCAACATCACCGTCACCGAGGAACGCAAGGACAAGTACGACTTCGCGACCTACCGCCTGGACAACCTCGCCTTCGAGGCCCCCGCCCGCGCCGGCTGGACGGTCGAAGAGCCCGAGGACGTGGCCGGCCGACGCATCGGCGTCGGCTCCGGCACCAACCAGGAGCAGATCCTGATCTCCTGGAGCCGGCAGAACGAGGCCGCCGGCCTCGAACCCACCGACATCGCCTACTACCAGACCCCGACCGACTATTACCTGGCCCTCGCCTCGGGCCGGCTCGACGCCTACCTCGGCCCCAACCCCAGCGCCGCCTACCACTCCCGGGTCAGCGGCGAGACCGAGATCATCGGCACCTTCTCCGGCGGTGGGGACGAGATCCAGGGCGAGATCGCCGCCACCACGAGGAAGGACAACGGCCTGGTGGACGCCCTGGCCGCCGCGCTCAACGAGGTGATCGACAACGGCACCTACGCCCAGGTCCTCGACCGCTGGGGCCTCGCCGACGAGGCGGTCGAAGCCTCCGAGATCAACCCGCCAGGACTGCCCCGCCAGGACGGCTGACCGCATCCGGCCGTCCTCGGCACCCACGGGCGAGATTCCTTCGAACGAGCTACTTTCGCCGGTTCTCCGCGCAGCGGAACACCGCGGCTCGGATGATGAAGGCGCTGCTCGCGCCGATGGAGGACACACATGCTCGACACACCCCCTCGCAACACCGATACGGACGGCGGTGTGGACGGCGGCGTCGGCCTGACGGCTCTCCTGGTCGCCGCCGCGCGGGCCATCGAGACCCACCGCGCCGACAGCCTGGCACGCGACCCCTACGCGGAGCACTTCGTGCGCGCCGCGCCGCCGTCCGCGGGCTGGCCGGTCGACCTCCACCAGGTGCCGGACGGGGAGGCGAACCCGCTGTGGGGGCGGTTCGCCCGCTACTTCGGGCTGCGCACCAGGGTCCTTGACGACTTCCTCCTCCGCTCGGCGGCGGGCGGCGCCCACCAGGTCGTCCTGCTCGGGGCGGGCCTCGACACCCGGGCCTTCCGGCTCGACTGGCCCGCCGGCCGCGTGGTGTTCGAGGTCGACAGGGACGCCGTGCTGGCCTTCAAGGACCAGGTGCTCGCCGACGTCTCCGCCACCCCGAGGGCGACCCGGGTGCCGATCCCGGTCGACCTCCGCGCCGACTGGGTCGGCGCGCTCACCGACGCCGGCTTCGATCCCGCGGAACCGACCGCCTGGCTCGCCGAGGGGCTGCTGTTCTACCTCCCCAGCGCCGCCGAGACCTACCTCGTCGACACCGTGGCCAGGCTGAGCGCCCCGGGCAGCGCCCTCGCCTACGAGGCCAAGCTCGAGGAGGACCTGACGAAGTACCGCGACAGCCGCCTCTACACCGCCACCAGGGAGCAGATCGGCATCGACCTGCTCAGCCTGTTCAACCTCGAACCGCGGCCCGACTCCATGGCGGCCCTCGCGGACCGCGGCTGGGACACCTCGATCCACACGCCCTTCGACTTCACCCGCAGCCTCGGGCGCGGCCCGCTGCCCGAGCCGAACGACGCGCTGGACGGCAACCGTTGGGTGTTCGCCACCAGGCCCAGGTCCGTCAGGGAACCAGCACGGGCTTGACCACGCGGCCCGCGTCGAAGTCGCGTTCGGCCTCGGCGACGTCGACGAGCGGATAGGTACGGATCAGCTCGTCGAACGGGAACCGCCCGGCCCGCCACAGCCCGATCAGGCGCGGAATCAGCAGCCCGGGCACCGCGTCCCCCTCGCAGACGTGGGAGATGCTCCGCCCCTGGTCGAGCGCGCCGGGCTCGATCGGCAGCGCGGTGTGGAGCCGCGCCACCAGAGCCAGACGACCGGTCGGGCGCAGGGCCAGGAGCGCGTCGTTGATCAGCGGCGCCGAGGCCGTGGTGTCGAGCGCGTACCGCGCCCCGCCGTCGGTCAGTCGCCGAACGCGGCCCGGCAGGTCGGCCGACGCGGCGGGCAGCGGGATGGCGCCGAACCGCTCGGCGAGGGCCAGCCGTTCGGGGTGCCGCTCCACGGCCACCGCCAGCGCCCCCGCGGCGGTGGCCGCCATCACCGCGGCCAGGCCCACCGCTCCGGCCCCGAGGACCACCAGGGTGTCGCCCGGCCGCACCCCGAAGGTGTTCAGGACGGCTCCGGCCCCGGTGAGGAAGCCGCAGCCGAGCGGTCCGAGCAGTTCCACGGGCAGCGCGGCGTCCACCCGGACGGCGTTCCTGGCCGAGACCAGCGCGTACTCGGCGAACGAGGACTGCCCGAACCACCGGGGAGCCAACGCGCCTCCCGCCGCGTCCGTGAACCGCGCCGCCTGCTCCGCGCGCCCCCCGAACAGGTTCAGCGCGGCGAAGGAGTCGCAGTAGGCGGGCGCCCCGGCCAGGCAACTCCCGCAGCCACCACAGGAGTCGAAGCTCAGCACCACGCGATCGCCGGCACTCAGCCCGGTGTTCGGGCCGCCCGTCTCCACCACGACCCCGGCACCCTCGTGGCCGAGCACCGCCGGCAGCGGCGAGCGGCCCGCCGACCGCCGGACCGCGAGATCGGTCCGGCACATCCCGCAGCCCGCGACCCTGACCAGCACCTCGCCGTCGACCGGCCCCGCGTTCAGGACCACCTCCTCGACCGCGAACCGGCCCTCGTACGAGCGCAGCACCGCCGCGCCGAACCTCATCGTCACGCCCCCTCGGGACGGCGCACCTCAGGACGGTGCACCACGAACGGCCTGAGGTTCCCGTAGAACCCCCACGGCCCGCCCGCCACGCCCACCCCGCTCTCCTTGACGCCCGCGAAGGGCTGCGCGAGCGACAGCTCGCCATGGTGGTTGATCCACGCCGTCCCGCACTCCAACCGCTCGGCCACCGCCTCCGCCCGGTCGAGATCGGTCCCCCAGACCGAGCCGCCGAGACCGAAGCCGGTGCCGTTGGCCGCCTCGACGGCGTCGTCGAGGCGCGCGTACGGCAGCACCGGCAGCACCGGGCCGAACTGCTCCTCCGTCACCACCGGGCTGTCCGGCGGCACGTCGGCCAGGATCGTCGGCGCGAAGAAGTAGCCCGGCCGGTCGAGACGCTGGCCGCCGACCACCGCCCGGGCCCCGTCCGCCAGGGCCCGGGCCGTCCCGCGTTCGACCCGGCCCAGCTGCGGGGCGTTGTTGACCGGCCCGACTCGCGAGGCCGGATCGAGCCCCGCCCCGACGACGACGCTCTTCGCCCGCTGCGCGAGGGCCTCGACCACCTCCGGGTAGATCCGGGCCGGGGCGTAGACCCGCTTCACCGCCATGCAGACCTGCCCGCAGTTGCGGAACGCCGCCCAGAACAACCGGTCGGCGACCCGCGCCACGTCCACGTCGTCGAGCAGCACCGCGGCGTCGTTGCCGCCCAGCTCCAGGGTGACCCGGGCGAGCGACGCCGCCGCCCCGGCCGCGACCGCCCGGCCGGTGGGACCAGAACCGGTGAACGTCACGTGCCGGATCCCCGGATGGGACGCCAGGTGGGCGCCGAGCGGCTCGCGACCGGTGACGACCGTCAGCACGTCGTCGGGGAGCGCGGCGGCGACGACGGACACCAGCAGCCGGGTGGCGAGGGGCGTGAGGGGGGACGGCTTGAGCACCATCGTGTTGCCCGCCGCGAGCGCCGGCGCGAACTTCGCCGACGCCAGCTGGAGGGGAAAGTTCCACGGGACGATCGCGGCCACCGGCCCAAGGGACCGCCAGCGGACCTCGCTGCGCACGGGGCGACCGTCCACGATCGGCAGGGGAGGGGCGTCCAGGTCGGCGAAGTACCGCAGGCGGGCCGCCGTCCTGGCGACCTCCGCGTACGACTCGGCCAGCGGCTTGCCCTGCTCCCGGGTGAGCAGCGGGGCGAGGTCCCGCCCGGCCGCCTCCACGGCGTCGGCCGCCGCGCGCAACGCGGTGGCCCTGGCGGCCGGATCCGCCCGCCAACCCGGCCAGGCCGCGCGGGCCCGGCCGACGATCCCGTCCAACTCCTCGGGGCGCTGGTCGGGAGCCTCGTCGAACGCCTCACCCGTCGCCGGATCGACGACCGCGAACCGCCCGCCAAGACCCGAGGACCCGCCGCGGGACCCACGCGTCGGCATCCGGGCGGTCAGCCGGCGGCGGCGACGGCGGCCGCGTGCCGGTCCATCTCCGCTCGGAAAGCGGCCACCAACTGCGGCTGGATCCGCCCGCCGTTGCGGTCGCCCCGCTCGCAGACCGCCCCGCGCACGCCCACGATGTCCGTGCCGATGCGGGTCAGCGCGCCGAGGTCACCCGCCGTGACGCTGCCCGCGAGCGCCGCCAGCAGACCGGCCCCGTGGGCCAGCCGCACGAACTCCGCGCAGCTGTCCGGCGGAACGTGGTCGAACAGCCGGCTCCCGTCCTTGATCGCCGTGTCCAACATGGCCGCGTCACAACCGGCCCGTCGAGCGATGTCGGGCAGCGCGAGCGGATTGACGCAGCCGATCCGGTGCGCGTCGGCATACCCCGAGGCGACGACCAGGGCGTCGGGCCGATGGTCCTTCACCGCCCGAACCACCCCGCGCATCACGTCGACGGCCTGTTCCGGCGTCGTGCATCCGTAGAGCCCCACCTTGATGTACGAGGCCCCGGACACGACCGCCCCGAGCGCCGCCTGGGCCACCGTGCCGGGCTTGTACGGCACGTCGCCGACCGTGGCGGACACCGGCGTCTCCGCCGGGACCGCGTCGCGGATCTCCCTGATGACCCACGGGAAGTTCGCACCGAGCGAGCCCTCGTCCGGCTTCTTGACGTCGACGATGTCGAGATGCTGCGCGGCCTTCGCGCAGACGAGGGCCTCCTCGACGCTGTCCGGAGAGATGAGAAGCAACAATGTGGACCCTTTCGACGGCATGCCCACCCGGCCGACGGGCGCCTGGGGCACGGGCGATCTGCTCATTGTCGACGTCACCCGGCGATCACCGGGAGGGCGCGCGATCACCGAACGAGTCACTCGCCGTGCCCCCCGACGCGCCGTGCACGCCCCCCGTGGTGACACCGGCGGTGCCCACCGCCGAGCAACGGCCCGACCTGCTGCCGCTGTTGGGCGACGTCAACGACCGGCCCCCTTCATGCGGCAGGATCCGGTCGCGTCGCGGTCCTTCGACGACGCCGAAGCGGCCGCGGCCGGTGTCACCAGCGGACGGGGAGGTGGCGGGGGCCACGCACGATGATGCCGGGGTGCCACGACAGGCTGGCGGGGTGGGTGTCGAGGGCGAGGTCGGGCGCGCGTTCCAGGAGGGTGCGGAGCGCGACGCGGGCCTCGAGGCGGGCCAGTGAGGCGCCGAGGCAGTGGTGGATGCCGTGGCCGAACGCGATGTGGCCGCTGGTCTCGCGGTGGATGTCGAAGCGGTCGGGGTCCGGGAAGCGGGCGGGATCGCGGTCGGCGTCGGCGATGACGGGCAGGACGAGCGCGCGGTGTGGGATCACGGTGCCGGCGATCTCGACGTCCTGGGCGGCGAAGCGGATGGCGGGCGCCAGCACCGGGCCGTCGTAGCGCAGGATCTCCTCGACCGCGTTGTCGAGCAGCGACCAGTCGGCGCGCAGCGCGGCCAGCTGGTCGGGATGGCGTAGCAGGGCCAGCACGCCGTTGCTGATCAGTCCGACGGTGGTCTCGTGGCCGGCGAGCAGCAGGATCCAGCACATGGCGAGGAGTTCGTCCTGTGAGAGCTGGTCACCGTCGCCGTCCGCGGCGTGCAGCAGCGCGCTCAGCAGGTCCTCGCCCGGCTGTTCGCGCTTGTCGGCCAGCAGCCCGGCCAGGTACTCCGTCATCACGGCCCGGATCTTCGGAATCTCCTCCAGGCTCCCCGCCGTCAGGGTGCGAGACCACTGCCGGAAACGCTCGCGGTCCAGGTCGGGGACGCCGATCAGCTCGCAGATCACGGTGATCGGCAGCGGGAAGGAGAAGGCGGCCACCAGGTCGGCCCGCCGACCTGGCGCTGCCAGCATCGAGTCGAGCAGCGCGTCGGTGATCTCCTGGACGCGCGGGGCCAGGGCCGCGATCCGGCGGGCAGTGAACTCGCGCGAGACCAGCCCGCGCAGCCGCGTGTGGTCGGGCGGATCCGAGTTCAGCAGGTGCGCGCCCGTTCGCTCGGGCCCGCCCTCGCCAGGGCCGCCCGCCAGGGATTTGACGAGCCGCGGATCCGCCAGGGCGGCGCGCGCCTCCCGGTGGCCGAGGACGAGCCAGGCGGGAGAGCCGTCGGGCAGACGCGCGTAGTGCACCGGTCCGCGCTCGCGCAACACCGCGAAGTACGGGTAGGGGGCGCGGGAGAAGTCCTCGCCTTCGGCTGCCAGATCGACGATCTCGACCGTCCGGGGCTCCGTCACATTCGCTCCTTGATCGCGAGAGGGGGAGGAAGCCCGAGCGGCATCGACTCCCTCCGGGCGGGCGCCGCCCGGGCCCAGGCTGGCCCCTCGTCCCCCACCCCCGGGCGAAACCGACCACCCATCACCCGTCCGGGGGGACCGGGTTCACCCCTGAGGGCTGCCAACCGGCCTCACGACGGGCGGAAACGGCGCGCGAACTCGCCGGCGTGATGAAGGTGCGAAGGGCCGCCCCGGCCGCGGCACCCGGCAGGCGGCGCTCACGGCACGTCCGGGTTGGCCGGGGTCACCACCACGACCTCGGTCTCGTCCGGCGGCAGATAGCGGGCCCGCACCACCATGCCGGGCTGGAGTCGTCCCACCGCGGTGGCCGGGACGGTCTTGTCCTGGGTGATGTCGAACATCGAGCCGTCGGCGCGCGTCACCCGGAGCGTCAGACCCACCACCGCCGCGTCGCCACGGACCTCGCCGGTCGGCGCCATCGCCAGGACGACGGCCGTCGCGTCGACGCCCTCCTCGCCGATCCGCAGCTGCCGCGGCGTGATCTGCCCCTTGGCCAGCCGCACCCGGTTGAGCGTCCGCTGCACCTCCCGCGGATCGGCGTCCGACGCGAGCACCACCCGTCCGTCGCCACCGCCAGGGCGGTACCTGACGGGCAGTTGGAGGCCGGGCCGCAGCGTGGCCAGCTCGGTCAGGTCCACCACGCGCCGCAGCACGGCCCGGAACGACTGCCCCTCCGTCGTGTCGACGTCGAGCAGGATGTCCAACTGCGGCTGGTCGTTGACGGAGAGCCCGGTCCGCGCCGTCGACGCCACGGTGCCGATGGCGAGGGGCGCCCCGTGGAACGCCCGCGGCACGTCGCCCCGCGCGGAGCGGCCGCCCCACCCCGTGAGCCTCCTGAGCAGGAACAGGTCGGGCACCACGAACAGCAGCAGGACCGGCCCGGCGAGGAAGCCGTTGAGCCAGCCGGACGGGCCGTCGCCGCTCAGCCCCTCCAGCACGTAGGGGACGGTCAGCCCGAGGCCGACGATCGTGACGAGCCAGGTCATGATCCTCATGGACGGGTTCCTCTCGACTACGGGCCGGCGGACGCGTCCGCTCGCCCCGCCGACCGGCGATTCGAACGCGTGCAGCATCGCGACGGCCCCCGCCCTACCGATCACACCTTTTCGATCGGGCCGCGCCCCGCGGGCGGCGGAGGCGTTCTCGGTATCGGCCGAACGGTTCCACCATCGAGAGGAGGGCTACGCCTTGACCGACGCGTTCACCCGAGAACCGCGCTGGGACGGAATCCGGCCGGCTACGCCCCGCCGTCTACACCGCCATGCGCACCGCGGCCCACGACACCGAACTCGGTGGACACCCGGTGCCCCGACGCGCCTTCGTCGCCGCACTGTCCTCCGTCACCCACCTCGACCCCGAGCCGGCGGGGCCCGCCGGAGCCGCCACGGCTGGTCGCGGTAACCCTCGTTCCCAGCCGAGGCGGCCGCGTCGTGCCACGCCGACGCACCCGGCACCGGGGGCCGCCACCCGCTACACGACGCGGCGGGACCGGACGCGACGACTCGCGGCCAGCCGTCTCAACCGGGACGTCCGCCACGCCCGGCGCACCGGAAGGCGGGCGGTCCTACCTCCTCGACGGAGCGGGACCGGGCCGGTACGGGGCGGTGGCGTCCGCTCCCAGGGCCGCGTCCCCCGTACGCCGCCGAAGGAGGCGGCACTCGGGACGGAGAGCGCCAAGCAGCGCGGATACGACGCTTCGTCGTCAGACGTGTACTCACCTATGGCATAGCTCACGGAAAGGATCCTCAGCACGTGCGGTGGGGTCAGGACAGCGGCGGTCGCGACGTAGAGAGATCACAGCACGCATGATGCGCGCGCCCCGGCCCGCGGGCAAGCACGTTTTTGGGCCCGCCGGCGCGGTCAGCGGGAGGCGGACGGCGCGTTCTCCGCCTCCTGGGGATTCGAGGAGGGCACGGCCTCGTCGACGTCTACGGGCGGATCCTCGGGACCCGCCGGCCGGGGCGTGGGCTCCGGGGGCGAGGGGGTCCCCGCCGGCTGGACCGGCTCGACGGGTGGCCGCTGCTCCGCCTGCCACAGCGTGCCGGTGGCCGACACCGCCACCAGCAACGCGGTGACGACGCCCGCCAGCACCGCGGCCCCGCGGCGCCTGCGGACGCGACGACCGCCGGCGACCGCCGCGTCCGTCAGATCACCGAGCGGCGGCTCGGCACCCGACCCGACGACGATCTCGAACACCTCCCGCGCGTCGTCACCCTCGGTGGGCCCGCCCCACTCCTCGTCGCCGCCCGACCTGTCCATGACCTGTGTCATCTCCCGCGCACCTCGCCGACCTCCCGCTCGATGAGCCGCCGCAGGTGGGCCAACCCCCGGGCGCTCTGGCTCTTCACCGTGCCCGTGGAGATCCGGAGCGCCTGCGCCGTCTGTTCCACGCTCCAGTCCTCCCAGTACCGGAGCACCAACACCGCCCGGTAGCGCGGCGGAAGGGCCATCAGCGCCGCCTGCATCACCATCCGCAACTCCGGCTCGGGGCCCTGCCCCTCCGGCAGCTCCGGCACCCGCTCCACGGCCTCCTCACGCCAACCGCGCCTACGGTGCTGGTCGATGAAGGTACGGGTCAGGATGGTTCTGGCGTACGCCTCCACGTGGCCGTCGCGCCGCACCCGCCCCCACGCCGCGTACAGCTTCATCAGCGTCGTCTGCGTCAGGTCCTGCGCCTCGTGCCAGTCACCGCACAACAGATAGGCGCTGCGCCGCAGCTGCCGCTGCCGCGCCTCGGCGAACTCCCGGAACTCGCGTTCCCGGGCTGCTTCCCTCACCACGGACCCTTCGCCACGCCTGACAGTCGTCCTCTCGCCGGTAGTACGGAGTGGGGCGCCCGTGGGTTGCACGCCGCGGGGGAGAGGTTCGTCTCGCGGGCGCCGGGCAACCCGCCGGGCGGCGACGCCCGTACTGGGTGGGTGCAAGGCCTTCGCCGGCCGGCGCGGCGGTTCGCCGCGGCCGGCCCACTCACAAGGGAGTCACGACATGACACGACGCGCTGTGCGCCGCCTCGCCATCGGGGCGGCGGGCGCCTTCCTGACGGCCGGCACCTGGGCCGCGGTGGCGAACGCGTCCTCGGACGGAACCGACCACCGGCCCGCACAGCCGGTCGCGGAACCGCCGGCCGACGAGGCCCCGGCGGAGCCCGCGCCCGCCGACGAGGTCCCGGCCGAGGTGCCGCCCACCGACCAGCCCTCGCCGGAGCCGGTGCCGGCCCCCGCCGAGCAGCGGCCGGCGGAAACGGCGCCGGAACCGGTGCCCGCCGAGGAGGTCCCGGCCGAGGCGCAGCCGGTGCCAGCGGAGGCCGCGGTCCCGGCCCGCTGACGCCGACCACCCGACCGAGCCGCGCCCGCGCCCGCACTCGGGCTCGGGCTCAGCTGGGGTAATCCCTGCAGATGAGGAAGGACCCGTCCAGGTACAGGGGCCATGCGAGCGCGTCGCGGGTGTTGGGGCCGTAGACGCCGTCGGGGGTGGTTCCTCGCCGTTCCTGGGCGTCCTCCAGGGCCTGCCTGGTCAGGTTGCCGAAGGAAGCGTCGACGGCGAGCTGGTCCTGGTGGTTGCACCTCCTCAGCGCGTCCTGGAGCGCCGTGACCGCGCTGCCGGAAGCTCCCTGCGCCAGGGTGCAGTTCGTGCTGTTGGAGGCGACGTTGTAGGGCACCCGGATGTACCGGCCGGCGAGCGGGATTCCCTTCGAACCGTCGCACCAGCCGGCGGCACCGGCCGGCCCGGCGGTGGCGATGGAGGTCAGGCCCAGGCCGGTGACCAGCGCGGCCGCAGCCGTGATCGTGGAGAGAAGTCGACGCATGGTGGATGCTCCCTTCGCCGCCGCACGTCCCCGCGCGACGTGTGCCTTCGCCGTCCGCCACCGTGGCGACGGCGGGGCAATCCTCGCCAGGACCGCTTTCGTTCCGCTTTCATCAGCCGCGCCGCCTGGATCCCGTCGACCGCGGTGACGCTCCTCTCTTGACGGTCGCTCACCTCGCGATGACTATGTGAGAGCGCTCTCAGTCGTGGACATGATCAGGAGGAACCTGATGCGACCCTCCCGTTGGTTCGCCCGCATCGTTCCGTTCGGACTCGTCGGCGCACTTGTCCTCGGGCACGTCGCGACCACCACGGAACCCGCCGAAGCCGTCGCCGCGGTGACGGACGAGCAGCCCTCCACGCTCGGCCGCCCCCTCATCGGCGGCGCCGACCCGAGCATCATCAGGGTCGGCGACCTCTACGTCTCCGCCAAGTCCGTGGACGGCGGCATCGCGGTGCGGACGGCCTCCACCCTGGAGGGCGTCGCCACCGCGCCCAGGCACCAGGTGTGGCAGGACACCGGCGACCTCGGCGAGGTCTGGGCCCCGGAGATCGTGCATCACGACGGTCGGTACCGCATCTACTTCGCCGCCGGCCGCGGCGCGGCCCACCGCATGTACCACATCAGCTCGACCAGCCCGGACTCCGGCTACTCCGCCGCCGTCAAGGTCGCCCTGCCCGACGACAAGTGGGCCATCGACGGCGTGCCCTTCACCTTCGGCGGCCAGCGCTGGTTCGTGTGGTCCGGCTGGTCGGGGGACACCAACGTCGAGCAGAACCTGTACATCGCCCGGATGAGCAGCCCGACCACGTCCACCGGCGGCCGCTACATCATCTCGCAGCCGCGCGAGCCGTGGGAACGGGTCGTCGGCAACCCGTACATCAACGAGGCGCCCCAGCCGATCGTCGACCCCAACGGCCAGTTGCACATCGCCTACTCCGCGAACGGCAGTTGGAGCGACAACTACTGCATCGCCGACCTGCGCCTACGGGCCGGCGGCGACCCGACCTACGTCTGGGACTGGTACAAGAGCAACGGCTGCCTGTTCGGCTCGCACGCCCAGACCATGATGTCGGGCTGGGACCCCACGCTGAACGTCGACGGTCCCGGCCACCACACCTTCGTCCTGCCGCGTGGCGACGTCGCCGCCGGCCCGCCCTCCGGCAACCGCTTCCCGACCATGTTCCACGCGGTCGCCAAGGGCACGCCCTACTCGTGGTCCAACCGCTACTGGTACACCGGCACGGCCGTCTGGTGGGGGAACACCACGTACCGCCGAGCCAACGTCCCCGGTTCCCCCACCAACGTCGGATACAGCCTCAAGTTCTTCGAATGAGAACCTCCCCGGGCGCGCCGCGAGGCGCCCCCGCCGAGCCCTCGTGGCCGGCCGTCACAGCGGGCCGAGCACCTGGCGGGGCAAGGCTGCCAACTCCAGGGTCTCGAGCACGGTGAGGAGTTGCCGCTCCTCGTAGCGGAAGTGGCTCTCCACGATCGCCGCGATGCCTTCGAGGTGGCCGTCGAGCTCCTCGGGGGGAGCGGCCCGGTCGACCGCGTCACGGAGACCGCCGAGCAGATGGGCGATCATCGAGTGATCCTGCTCGAGCGAGCGCAGCACCGGGCGCAGCTCCGGGTGCGCGGCCGCGATGGCCGGGAACAGGGTGCTGTCCTCGCCCCGGTGGTGGCCATCGAGGGCGGCGCAGAAACCGTGGCAGTACAGCAGCAGTTCCCGGGCGGTGGCCTCGCTCCCCACCCCCTCGGCCAGGGATTCGCGGGTCACCCGTAGCGCCTCGCGCAGCCGGTTGTGCACGCGGCGAAGTTCTTGGCTCCAGGCGACGAGCCTGGTCGTCTCGCGCTCAGTCACGCGAGGACGAAGGGTTCGACGAGCGCATCGTCGGTCTCCTTCGGTTCGGCGCCTCCACGCCTGACACGGTCTGCCACCGGCACGCGACGCTTCCCCCACACTACCGCGCCCGATGTTCCGTCGACACCACGGCCGAGCAAGCCGCCGCTGGCCGAACCGGAAAGGTCCCCATATTCCGTTGCGGGTTCCCTCCGGCAACCCGACCATGTTCTGACCGCTCCAGCCTCAGCCCGAGCGGTCACCGGCCTGTCGAAGAGGAGCTCATGTCAGCCGTTGTCGTCGTCGGTGCGGGAGTCACCGGCTCCTCGGTGGCCTACCACCTGGCACGCCAGGGCGTCGCCGTGACCCTGCTCGACCAGGGACCGTCCCCGGCCACGGGGGCCACCGGCGCCTCCTTCGCCTGGATCGGCGGTCACGGGGGAGACTGGCCCGGCGGGGCGGAGGACCTGCGTGGATCGGTACTGGCCGACTACCGACGGCTGGAGACCGAGCTGCCGAGCGTCGCCGTCCGCTGGACAGGCTCGCTGGCCTGGAACGATGCCCAGGCCATGCGGAACTCCCGGTTGGGGTCCGGCCGGTTCTGGGTCGGAGGAAGCGACTTCGCGACGCTGGAGCCCAACCTGCGACGCCCGCCCGAGCGGGCCATCCACATCCCGAGCGACGGAGGCGTCGATCCGACGGTACTGACCAACGCCCTCGTGGATGCCGCTCGCGCCCACGGAGCAACGGTGATCCACGACTCGGTCGTGACGTGCCTGAAGACGGCGGGCGATCGCGTCGACGGGGTGCTGTCCTCCACCGGATTCCACCCCGCCGCGACGGTCGTGCTCGCCGCCGGAACCGGCGTCCCCGAGCTGTCCGAGCCGTTGCTCGCCGGTCTGCCCGTCGCCACCTCCCCGGCCTGCCTGGTGCGACTCGCGGCACCTCCCGGCCTGGTCAGGACCATCGTGGCCAGCCCGGACTTCGAAGTCCGCGAGGTACGCGACGGCGAACTCGCCCTGACACTCCCGTACGCCGAGGACGAGTCGTCGCTGGAACGATCCGCGCACGACACCCTCCGTCGCTTCCAGACCCTCTTCCGCGGAAGCGACAGCTGCCGCTTGCTGGGCTACCGCGTCGGCAGACGACCCATGCCCGCCCACGGACCGATCATCGGACACGCGACACGAGATCGATCCCTCTACGTCGCCGTCACGCACTCGGGCATCACCCTGGCACCCACCGTCGGACGACTCGTCGCGGACGAACTCGTCACCGGCAGACCGGCCCCGGAGCTACGACGTTGTCGCCCGCCCGGCGTCACCCGGTAGCCACGCCTCCGAAAGCATCGTGACCTCGCCGGGTCCGCCGCGCCCCCCCGACTGCTTGCGAACGAGCGGCTCGCCGGTCGATGCGACCTGCCGGGTCTCCACACCCCGCTACACCCCGGCCAGACCCGCGGGTCTGGCTAGGCCGGGGCGTCCCCGAAGTCGGGGATCTCCAGCCGGGTGCCGCCCTGGCGGGCGGACTGGTGGGCGACGATTCCCGGCAGCGTGTAGCGCGCGGCGACCCAGGCGTTGACCGGCGGCAGCGATCCCGTCGTCACGGCGGTCACGAAGTCGTCGGCCAGGAAGTGGTGGCTGCCCTCGTGACCGTTGGAGGCGTGGGCGAACTCCCGCGGCAGCCGCGAGCGGTCGTGGACGGGGGCCGACCCCGACGTGAAGGCGTCGCGCAGGGCCGGGGCCACGTGGGCGAGTGAGGGGTCGTCCGGGGCGGTCGTGGCCCTGGGGCGCAGGTGTTCTGTGACGTCCTCGACGCCCGACTTGTCCTGCCAGAGGCTGACCGTCGCGAGCTGCTCGAGGCTCCCCTCCGTTCCGAAGAACCGGAATCGCGATTCCCGTATGTGGGAGGGGTATCCGACCCTGCGGAACTCGTTGATGCGGAAGGAGCCGCCGCCGGCGGCCTCGAACAGCGCGGTGGCGTTGGAGAAGTCGTTGCCGAACTGGCTCACCGAGCGGTCGAAGACCCCGTCCCCGCGGTCGTCGACGACCCCGATCGCGCTGACGCTCGTGGCGTGGGTCCGCCAGGCGCCCAGGATGCCGCCGAGGGAGTGGGTCGGGTACAGCAGCGGCGGGTAGCTGGCCGTGGCCTTCCAGTTCTCGCCGCCGCTGTACTGGTAGGCCGCGTAGAAGCCGAGGTCCATGTCGTGGACGTAGTCGCCCTCGGCGTGGAAGAGCCGGCCGAAGGCACCCTCGGCCGACCGCTGGCGGGCGTAGACGGTCGCCGGGTTGTAGTGGCTGGTCTCGCCCATCATGTACGTCAGCCCCGTCTCCCTGACCGCCTGGACGATGGCCGCGATCTCCTGCTCGCTCACCGCCATCGGCACCGCCGAGTAGACGTGCTTGCCCGCGCGCAGCGCCCGGACGACGAGCTCGCCGTGCGTCCAGCGCTGGGTGAAGATCGCGACCGCGTCCACGTCCGAGTCGAGCACGGCCTCGTACGACGGGAGCGTCCCGGCGAGTTCGTGGTCGGCGGCGAGCCGCGCGGCCCGCTCAGGCCGCAGGTCGCAGGCCAGGATGTCACCCACCCCGGGGTGCAGCCGCCACAGCTTGGCGAACGACCCGGCGAACTGACCGCACCCCACGATGCCAAGAGAGAACACAGCGGACTCCTCACCGCGGACCCGTGGCCGCGTCATCGCACCAGGAACCGACGGCCGAACGGCCGCCGGCACGACACCACATGCGACGATATGGGCCTAGGAAGCGCGAAGTCTTCATCGATGAGAGCAAGGATTTCTTGGATCCTCAGGTGCCGTCCGGGGTCGAACCGGCGAGTCTCACCGGCTGGGCCGGCCGCCCCACGCTGATGGACGCCGCCCACCAACACGACGACCTCGAGATCAACCTCGTGGCCGACGGCGGCACGATGCTCTACCTGTTCGGCGGCGTGCCGGTGGAGGTCGGCCCCGGCAGCGTGGCCGCGTTCTGGGCCGCCGTGCCGCACCAACTCGTCGCGAACTCGGCCACCCGCGTCCACTGGATCTACGTGCCGTTCGCGGAGTTCCTGCGCTGGGGGCTGCCCGCCCCGCTCGTCAGCCGCCTCCTGGCCGGCACCCCCCTGGTCGCCGCGCCGTCGGCCGCCACCGCGACCGATCCGGCGAACTTCGCCCAGTGGGCCGACGACCTGACCAGCGGCCAGCCCGAACGCCATCGGATCGCCATGCTGGAGGTCGAGGCCCGGGTACGCCGACTCGCCCTGGCCACGCTGGGCGAACCGGTGCGCCACTACACCGGTGGCTCGCCCGCGCTGCGCCAGGTCATCGCGATGGTGCGGCACATCGCCGCCCACTTCCGCGAGCCCCTGACCGTCGCCGACATCGCCGCGGCGGCCCGGCTGCACCCCGGCTACGCGATGTCCCAGTTCCGCAAGGTTATCCACACCACGGTCGGGGACTACCTCACCCGCTGCCGACTGGCCGAGGCCCGCCGGCTGTTGGTCACCACGGACCTGCCCATCGCCCAGGTGGCGGCGGCGTCCGGCTTCGGCTCGGTCAGCCGCTTCTACGGCGCGTTCACCGCCGCCTGCGGCATACCACCCGCCAGATTCCGAGCCGAACACCCACCCGCCGGACCACGCCGATCCACGGAACACGGACTCGACCACCGGACGGCGCCGAGCAGAGCCCTCGGTTGACCTTCACCCTGGGGGAGCCCCCAGCATCGGTGGGGCCGGGCGACGTGCTCGGCATGAGGAGGAACGAGCGTGGGGTTGCTGACCATCGGGGCCTTCGCGATGGCGTCCCGGCTGTCGCCGAAGGCACTGCGTCTGTACGACGAGCTCGGCCTGCTGCCCCCTGCCCGCGTCGACCCGGTGACCGGCTACCGCCGCTACGCACCAGAACAGCTGGACCAGGCCCGACTGGTCGCCTGACTCCGCCGCCTGGGAATGCCCCTGGCCCGCATCCAGCACGTCGGCACGCTGAACGCGGGCGCGGCAGCCCAGGAGGTCGCGCGTTCTGGGCCCAGGTCGAGGCCGACACCGCCGCACGGCGGGACCTGGCCACCTTCCTCATCGACCACCTGTCCCGGAAGGACCCTGCCACGACCCCCACGGCCAAGCCCCTGGGAATCCGATACGCCACCCTGTCCGACACGAGCCTGGTCCGCGAAAGCAACCAGGACACCGCCTACGCCGGACCCCGCCCACTTGCCCTCGTCCACGTCGGCGACTCCCGCGCCTACCTCCTGCGCGACGGAGAACTGTCCCAGATCACCCACGACCACACCATGGTCCAGTCGAGCGCTTCCGTCATAAACCGACCGAAGCGGGGGCTATAGGTCCCCGAGCCAGGGATGCCCCGGATGTGCGCGGGCGAGTAGCCCGGCCAAGGTCTTGCGCTGAGCCGAGGTCATATGCGGGACGGTCGCGTCGAAGTCTGCTTGATCCTTCCGGCGGGCGTGTTTGGCCTTGAACAGCAGGACCAGTTCGGGCGCCAGATACGGGATGCCGTCTTGGGTGTGGTGGACGATTTCGCTGTAGGGAAGCCGGATCCTCTCATCGTGTCGGCAGATCCAGATGTCGCCGTCGTGCGGTTCGCGGAACACGTCGAGCAGGTAGTCGCTGGTGGCCGGGTCGCGTACCCATGTCTGATGCGTGGCGGCCAGCGCCTCCGATGCGGCGTCCTCCCAGATCCGGCCGCTGCCTATCGCGTCGAAGACGTATCCGGGGAAGCGATCGCGCACCTCGGGAAGGCTCGCGGCCGGAATCGCGATCTCGATGTCCCCGTGCGCGCGTGTCTGTCTGCCGCGGAACAGGTCCAGTGCCCAGCCCGCGGCCACGTACCAGGGCGTGCCGAGCCCGGCCAACTGCTGCGCGACCTCACTCGGGGTCCAGCAGGATGACCACCTGGCGTGGAGGGCTTCGATCTCGTCCGGTGACAGCTCGATGCCGCCGCTGGGCAGTTGCTCGCTCACCGCGGGAATCTATCAGCGGACTCGGAGGCCCCTGGCCGTGGTCGATGAAGGAGACCAGCGGGTCCTGGAGCCGTACGCCGCTGGCGATCGCACAAGGTCACCGGCCGGTTGGACTGCTCGGCGAACTGGCGACAGTTGAATACGCGGCCCACCGGTACCTCGCTCAGCCGTCGCAGCGGTGGCTCCGGCCAGGACGGGAGCCGTTCGGTCGCGTCCCGGGCCTTGAAGGACTCGTGTCACGAGGCGGCTCGTCACGACGGCGTCCACGAACCGGTCCTCCGGCGCCAGATTGGCGGACCGGCTCGCGCCGGAGCAGCGGCGTAAGGATGTTCCTTGCGGCGTCGGCCAACAGCGACGACATCCCGCCTCGGTCCCCAACGCCGCGCGGTCGGGTCCTGGCCGTCCCCGGTGATCGCGTCGCGCAGCGCGTCCAGGATCCGCGCCTGCCGCTCGGAGGTTGTCATGCCGCCCGGGCGAGGGGCTGGTCGACCAGCCGCTGGCTCAGCTGCCCGTCTCAGTCGGGTGACCCGCGTCACACCCGGTTCCTGTCAGCAATCGGGGGGCCATCTCGTTCAAGGTGCACGCGAACGAGAGAGGAGCGACGTCATGAAGCACCGCATCGTCGTGCTCGGCGCTGGATACGCCGGGGCCTTCGCCGCCGGCAACCTGGCTCGCCGGCTTTCCCCCGCCGACACCGAGATCACCGTCGTCAACGCCGCGCCCGACTTCGTCGAGCGGATGCGGCTCCACCAGCTCGCGATCGGCCGGGACCTCGCGTCCCGCAGGCTCGCCGACGTCTTCGCGGGCACCGGGATACGGCTGCGCCTGGCGCGCGTCACCGGCGTCGACCCCGAGCGCGGGACGGTCGCCGTGATCGACGAGGACGGTGAAGCCGAGCTCGGGTACGACACGCTGCTCTACGCGCTCGGCAGCTCCGTGGCCCACCACGGCGTTCCCGGCGCGGCCGAGTACGCCTTCGACGTGGCCGGCCTCTCCTCGGCGTTGCGACTGCGCGAGCGCTTGGCCGGCCTGGGGGAGGGCGGCACCGTGCTGGTCGTCGGTGAGGGGCTGACCGGCATCGAGGCCGCCACCGAGTTCGCCGAGTCCCGGCCCGACCTCTCGGTCGCGCTCGCCGCCCGCGGCGAGCTGGGCGCCTGGCTCTCTCCCAAGGCCCGCCGGCACCTGCGCCGCGCCTTCGACCGGTTCGGCATCACCGTGCACGAGCACACCGGCGTCGAGGCCGTCGAGCCGACGCGCGCGATCGCCGCCGACGGTACGTCCATTCCGGCCGATGTGACCGTGTGGTCGGCCGGGTTCGTCGTGCACCCCATCGCGGCCGCCAGCGGCCTGGAGGTCGCCGAGACCGGCCAGATCGTCGTCGACCGCACCATGCGCTCCGTCTCGCACCCCGACGTCTACGCCGCCGGTGACTGCGCCTACGCGATCGGCGAGAACGGCAGGCCGCTGCCGATGTCCTGCGCCTCGGCCGGCCACACCAACATGCAGGCGACCGCCGCGATCATCGCGCGCCTGACGGGCCGCGAGGTCCCGACCACCGCGCTGAAGTACCTCGGCAACCACATCAGCCTCGGGCGGCGCGACGCGATCTTCCAGATGGTGGACAGGGATGTCCGGTCCAAGTCCTGGTACCTGGGCGGACGGACCGCCGCGCGCCTCAAGTCGGGCGTGCTCACCGGGGCCGGGTGGAGCATCGCCCACCCGACCTTCGGCATGCCGAAGCGCGGGCGCCGCCTGGCCACCGCGCCTGACCGGGCCGCGGTGCGGGGCGCCGCGTAGGCTCCCCGCATGGACAGCGCGGCCATCGACCGGTTCGAGGCCAGCCGGGGCCGGCTGGCCTCGCTCGCGTACCGTCTGCTCGGCTCGGCCGCCGACGCCGAGGACGCCGTGCAGGACGCGTTCCCGCACTGGCTGGCCGCGGACCGGGAACGCATCGAGGTTCCGGAGGCGTGGCTGGCCAAGGTCGTCACCAATCTCTGCCTCGACCGGCTCCGCTCGGCGCGGGCGCGCCATGAGCGCGCGGTCGGAGACTGGCTGCCCGAGCCGCTCCTGGAAGGCGACCCGATGCTCGGCCCCGCCGACACCTTCGAGCAGCGCGAATCGGTGTCCCTGGCCGTGCTGATCATCATGGAACGCCTCTCGCCCGTCGAGCGGGCCGCCTATGTGCTGCGCGAGGCCTTCTCGTACCCCCACACCGAGATCGCCGGCATCCTCGACATCACCGAGACCGCGAGCCAGCAGCATGTCCACCGGGCCCGACGCCGGGTCACCGCCGAACGCCGCGGCGGCGCGGTCGACCCCGCGTCGGCGCGCCGGATCGTCGAGGAGTTCCTCGCCGCCGCCGCGTCAGGGCGTACCGAGCGGCTGGTGGCGCTGCTCACCGCCGACGCGACCGCGATCTCGGACGGCGCGGGACTGGCCAGGCGGCCGCTGCGGTACGAGACGGCCGAGCGCGTCGCCTCCTTCGTGCGGGCCGGCTTCAAGCCCACCCCGGCGAAGCGGCGGCTGGCCGGCGGCTCCCCCGTGTTCCACATCGCGCCGGTCAACGGCTCCCCGGCCATCGTCGCGGTGGTCGACGACCGGGTCGTGGGCGCCGTGGCGTTCGACATCGGAGACGGCAAGGTCACGTCCCTGCACGGCATCGCCGCCGCCGACCGGCTCGCCCGCCTCAACGAGGCCTGGCGCCACCACGAACCCGACGCGCCGGTCATCAACGCATGGTGACCAGCACCCACCGAAACCAGTGACCTGAGCCGGACAGACGCGGCGACTCCTCCAGCACCCGCGCCACGAAAGCCGAAGCACGTCGGTCTCCCAGAACCGGACTCGGCCACACAGTTCGCCTCCCCGATGGCCAACCATCGGTCGACACAGCGGCCAGGGGGGCGTGGTGGGCCCGATGCCGCTCACCACGCTGACGAAAGGTGTGAGACAACCAGTCAGTGACCGGTGCCCAGATCACAGCGGCGCTGTCCAGCGATGTCCTGGAGAACACCGCCAACCAGGCCCAGGCCACCACCGCGGAAGCCGCCGACCAGATCGCCCGAGCGCTGCCGCGATCGGCAGCGCTGGCGTCTCCGAACCGCACACTCGGCGCCCGAGAGAAGAGTTACTACTTCGCCGCAGCGGCGCAGGCTTTTGCCGCGACGGCCTCACGGACCCCCAGCTGGTTGTGCATGACGTCAACGCACTTTTCGAAGTCGTATGCGCCGCTGGCGGCATTGATACACACGCTACCCGCGTGTGTAGCGTTGTTGTCCTGAAGAACCTCGATGCAGTCGTTGAAGTCGGCTTGGGCGGAACCGGTGCCCGCCAGGGTGACTCCGCCAGTGACGAGGACTACTGCCGCCACCGACATCAAAGGCCGCGTAAGTTTACGCACAATCAATCTCCCATCCCTTTCCGGCATACGGGTCGATCCTTTGCTTCTCGCTGGGTATGCACCCCACTCACCATCGACCTCTGCGAGATTCGGGGGAGGTGCCACCGTGATGTTGGGCCGCAGTGCCACAAGTGGGCAGAGTGGTCGTGCCGATTAGGGTCCGGTGGATGGATGCCAACCGCTGGTGAAAGCGGTTGGCATCCACCGGTGACATGAGTCCGGATGAGTCGGTGTCATCCTCTCCGCATCTCACATCAGTTGTGGCCACCGAACCAGAGGTAGTACTCGAGAGGGATATCGGGGTTGCTGGTCGTGGCGTAGACGTCGTCGTTCGCCGGGCTGGTCCGCAGGAAGTGCCCGGTGTCCATGGACTGGATCGTCAAGGTCGAGGCGCTGTAGTGCCACAGCTGGTTCGGCTCGTCGCACGGTGCCAGCCAGACGGGATCCGGTCCCGAGCTGCTGCCGGTCGTCAGGCAACGGCCGGTCTCCCGGTTCCTGATCCGGCTCTGTTCGCCGCTGTTGCTGAGGAAGTCCCAGTGCTGGTAGAAGCCGCCTTGGCTACAGCTGCCCGCCCAGACATTGCCGCTCGGCGCCCCGGAGAGGCACCTTTCCGTCGCGACGTTCACGAATCCCCAGTAGGTCTCCTGCTGCGCCGACGCGGTGGAGAGGGTGCCCGACACGGTGAGGGCCATGGCGGCGCCGGCGGTGGCGAACGCCGAACGCCTGGCCCACGTGCGCCGTGGAGTGGAAGTCGACTCGGTCGCCGGTGCCTTGCTCATTCTGATCACATCAACCCTTCGTCTGCTCCCGAACTCGTTGGACGGACGCCGGTCGTTCCTTCACGCGAAAGACGGTCCGTCACCACGACCGTAGAAGAGGCCATGACAGCCAGCCAGAATGCACGGTGCCCAGTTCCGCGTGCCGGATGCGGCACGGTGCACAGGCCCCGCGCCGCATCCGGAGGCGGATTCAGGACGGTGGTGACGGCACGCCGTCGTGATCGATGGTGGACTGCGTGAGGTTCGAGTGTTTCCAGGCAAGGCATCTTCGACGATGCCCTACCAAACACTGAGCACCGTGACCCGTCCCGGGACCTGAATCGAGCAGGATGCACGATAGTCCGCCAGCGTTTCCTCCTCGCCGGTGAGCGGGAGCTGGTCGACGTGCCACCCGATCGATCTACCCGTGCCCGATGGGGCCGCGGGGACGTCTGCTGGTGCCCAAGACCACGGATTCCTGCCTTCCGTGTGGGGACGCCTCACCGGCAGGAAGCAGCTGTCACCCCCAAACTCGTCGACATCACCCATCCGTGAATCCGGGCGCCTCCCAAACACAGCGACAAGTGACCTCACCACTGCTCGACAAAGCCACCGAGGCGATCGCCACGCAGGACCCAGGTGACCGGGACGCCTGCCGCGAACTCCACGCGGCGTGACCACCCGCTGCGACGGCTACACCGACCTCGACATCGAATCGCGGCTGCTCAAGGAATCCGGCCCGCCCTGGGCCGCGCTGCGCCTCCGTGCCGTATCGACCGGGGTCAGGTGGCGGAGAAGTCGGTGACAGGCGCCGTCGTCGCGGCGGCGTCGATGTTCTCCCGCAGGGCCTTGGCCTTGGCCGTGGCGTAGGAGTGAGCGTCCGAGCCGAGGAGCTGCCGCAGCGGGCCGTCCCCGGCCAGAACCTGGCCGATGATCGCTCTGGCGCTCCCTTGACCGGGTCGCCAAGCTGGCTGCCCTGAAGCCTGAGGTGGTCACCGGTCACCTCCCGGATGGCCGGGTGGTACGCGGTGGTCGTCAACATCCGCACCGAAGCCGGCGTCTCCCGCGCTTCCTTCTACCGCTCACCCCTCGCCCAGGAGCATCCCCACGTCACAGCCCTGCCCTCACCCCGACAGGTTCGCGCACTCCTTCGATCACCATCCGTTCAGCACGAGCCCCCGCCGTTTCCGCATCGTTGATCCGGTCAGCCTCCTGCGGTTTTCGGTCGCCGCTGGTCGTGAGGGGCGCGGGCCGGCGCCGGTTGGTGTGGGATGGGGGCGGCGCCCGGTCCGGTCTCGCGTCCGCAGTCGCCGGAGTTGTCTACCGCGGCCGTGACGATGTGGGCAGGGGGGCGATGCCGTCGTCTCGCGAGTGTGGGTCGATCGTGGTCGGCGGGTCGGTCGGGTCCTGGCGCGTACGCCCGCGCCGCCGACCGCGAACCGCGGGACCGGCGGGCCGTGGGCGTCGTGTCGCGAACGGACCGTCAGGTCCGGTGTGCGCCGGGTGACGCCGAGGGCGGCGCGCGGGCCACCCGGGCGTGGGTGTGCCCGGACCCGTTGCGACCCTTTGAGACAGGACAGGACACCGACATGCCTGCGCCCCTCGTGGCCACCTTGAACCTCGACGACCTCGACGTCGCCGTCTACGACGCGTTCATCACGGCCATCCGGGATTACGTCGCCGTCCCCCACGGCGATCCGATCGACACGTCCCCAGACTTCGACGGGACCGGCCGGGTGGGGATGTTCCGGCTGCGGCGGACCCACACCCGCGACCAGGTCGACAGCGTGTTCGTGGTCCGCCTCGTCGGGAGTGACTCGACGAACCCGGAAGTGAAGTTCTCCGTCGACTTCCACATCCAGGACACCGACCTGCACGGGTGCGGTTTCACCCTGACCGGTCGGCCGGACTTCTACCATCTGTCGAACCCGCCCGCCGGCGTGCGGGCGATGGCCGAGGACGAACGGTTCACGCTCCACGACACCGGGATCCTCGGAGGCTACCGCTCCGGCGGTCTGACACGGGACCTGCTGAGCTGGGACGGGCTGCGCGACGCGCTCGCGCGACTCCAGGAGGGGCCGGATCTGCGCGACCACCAGCGGCCGGCGTTGAGCCTTCTGGCCGAGATGGTCTGCGAGGGCACGCGGTTCCGGGGGATCGCGACGATCCTGGGACGAGGGATGTGGGGCGCCGGCGGCGCCATCACCCCGGTCCAGCGCGACCGGATCACCGAGTTGGAGACCAACTGGAGCACGCTGTCGGGGCTGTTCACCCAGTACGACCGCGCCCCCGGCGAACCCGTGGAGGAGACGTCCCTCTCCCGCGACTTCGACAGTCTCGCCGCGATCGCGGCGGCCTTGACCGTCCTGCACGTGCGGCCCGCCACGACGGGCGCCTCCACCACCGGGAACGTGTCGTCCCCGCGTCCTGGCCTCTACCCCGTGCTGGACGCCGGCGGTAGCCAACCGGACTCCGGCAAGGCGTGGTTCCTGCGCCCGGGCACCTGCATGACCTACGACCTCACCCACGACACCGTGGCCTCCGGGGACCCCCGCCCCATCACGTCCGTGTGGCCGGGCCTGAAGGGCACCGACTTCCCCTCGCGCATCGACACGGTCGTCTGCGTCCCGGACAGCACCACCGTTGTGTGGCTGTTCAGCGGACACCGGTACGTCCGCTACGACACCGCCACCGACCGCATCGCCGGGCCACGGGAGATCGCCGACGGCTGGCCCGCCCTGGGCACCACCTCGTTCGTCGACTACGTCGACGCCGCCGTCCTCGACCCCGGCAACCGCGCCGGGGGTCTCTTCTTCTTCCGCGACTCCGAAGTCCTGTACTACCACCTGGACACCAACACGATCGACGGCCCCCACCTCATCGCGCAGCACCTGTACGGCCTCGCGGACACCCCGTTCGCCCACGGGGTCAGCGCCGCCCTGAACGTCCCCGACAGCACCGAGGAGCTGTGGTTCCTGCAGGGCGAGGACCGCGTCCGTTACAACCTTCGGACCCACACCGTCACGGCGGGCCCCGAGCGCATCCACGCGGACCGGCCCACCCTGCGGCGCAAGACGTTCGTCGACGGCATCAGCGCCGTCCTGTCGTGCCACCCGACCGACACCGACTGGGGAAAGGTCTGGATGTACCGCGACGACCTCTGCCTCCGCTACAGCCCCGACGACAACACCGTCGTCCAGCAGCCGCAAGCGATCGACTCGGTATTTCCCGGCCTGGACGATTACGGGTTCGCCGACCGCGTCGACGCCGCCGTGCACGCCTCTCCCACGCGGCCATTCGATACCGGCCAGGCGTGGTTGTTCCGCGGCGACCAATACCTGGGCTACGACCTCCGAAACAGCCGCGTCAACGTCCCGCCCGCCCCCATCGCCGACGGCTGGCCCGCCCTGAAGGGCACCGTCTTCGCCAGCGGCGTCGACGCCGCCGCCTACGATTCGTCGAACGGCGTGCGGTTCTTCGCCGGCGACCAATACACCTGGTACGACCTCGATCAAGGTGTGCTGCTGGTTCCCCCGAAGCCCATTGCCAAGGAGTGGAAGGCCCTGCGCGACACCCCGTTCAGCCGACGCATCGACGTCGTGATCGACAGCGACAACTACGAGGAGGTCTGGCTGTTCCATGGCGACGTCTGCCTCCGCTACAACAGTTGGGAGGACGAGATCGTCCAAGGGCCCCAACGTTTCATGGACGGTTGGAACTTCGGCTTCCCCGCCCCCTGACCACCCAGCACGACACCCTGGGTGAGCGAGAGCCTCCGGGCTCCGCCGGCGGCGGCGCCCGGGTGGAACCGCCCCCACGGAAGTGCCGCCATGGGTGAAGCCGCAACCTCCGTCACGCGGGCGCGGGCACGGGTGACCGATCGCCACCCATCCCGCCCCGCATGCACGAGACAGAGCGAGGCTGGACAGTTCGACAGCCGACATGACGACGTCGACGACAACCAGAGCCGCGGCACCCGGGCATACATGTACGACCGCTACGGCACCACCATCTACACAACGCCTGGCGCGTACAGTTCGGACGGCGACGCGAACTGGTCTCCCGTGTGGTCCATGATCCCATGCTGACGCTCACCGCCCGCGTCGAATCGGGAAGCCGCGGGCGGGGTGGGCCCTCCTCCTGACCGGGTGTCGGCTCGCTTCAGCACGACATGGGGCGTGTTGAGCGGCGCCGACGGTGCCGCGGGGGATGGTGCCGGCCGGGCGAGGGTGACGGTGACGGTGACCTCGGAGCCGTCGCAGCTGTGCGCGATCTGTTCGGTCTCGGCGCGCTCGGCCGGGTCGGTGGCCAGTCGCCGGCCGGTCTTCACGACGACCCAGTCGGTGATGTAGCGGCAGGTCGCCTCCTGCGCCGGCGTCGCGGTCGTCGACTACCACGGCAATACATGGAGATGCGCATGGACAGTGACGTACAGGAGGGTTTCTACCGCCGGGTGGACGCGGTTCTGCGGTCCCGGGACAACGGGGACATCGCCTGGTTCTTCAAGGACACCCAGTACCTGCGCCATGAGCTGGCGGCCGACAAGGGAGTCAGCGACGCCGCACTCAACCGCAGGAATCTGCCGGACGTCGGCTATCTGTTCAAGGACGATCAGTACGTCCGCTACGATCTCGCCGCCGACCGTGCCGAGACCGGCTACCTCGAGCCCATCCGCAGCAACTGGCCCTTCTTCCCCTGAAACCCCTCCAGCCCGCGGCGCCCGAGAGCGCTCCGCCGCTGCCGTCCCTGTGCGTGGAGGTGGACACCGGCACGGAGAGTCCGCCCGTGCTCGCGGCCGAGTTCGACCGGTACCGGCGGTTCTTCCGCCGCACCCTCTACGCGCCCGCCGGCCGTGAGGGCCACCCACCGGGCGCCGGCCCCCGCACCCTGGTCACCCCCCTCACCCCGCTGCGCACCCACGGCCCCTACGGCCCGATCTGGTGGCGCTACGGGCCCGCCGACCACCACCAGCGCCTCGAGGCCGCCCTGGGCAACCCGAACGGCAACTCCGCCTACTACGACCGCGACGACCGCCGACACCAAGCCGAGCGGGCCCGCCAGCGCGCTGAGGAAGCCGAACGCGAGCGCCGTCGCCCGGCCTGCGCCCAGTGCGGGGAGGAGTTCACCGACACCCCCTGGTCGACCATCGAGAACTGGCGCAACGCCCCTTACCCGAAGCTGTGCGAAGACTGCCCGCCAGCACGCCGAGGCCGACGGTCAGGCCGCCGCTGACCACGCACCGGCAGCATCCTGACCTGCACGTCGACCGCGGCGGTCGATCTGGCCCGCAGGGTGTGCCGGAACCGTGAAGTGATGTCATGCGGCGTTCGTCAGTACTCCAGCCGCCACATTTGGAAGGACGAGTTGTTGCAGGGGTATGCGCGCAGGCCGTAGTCGCCGCTGTCGTCCAGGCAGGCGTTGGTCGCCATGTTCATGAGCGTGGTGCCGGCCGCGGCCCGTATGGTGCCGGATCCGACCGTGACGGCGCCGGGCACGTGGGACGGAAGGGGAGCGGCTGCCGCCGTCGCAGTGGTGCCCGTGACGAACAACAGGCTGGCGGCTGCTGCAGCCAACACGCCGTACGGCGTGTCCGTGGACTTGAGAAGCTGCGTCTGATCTCTAAGCGCTTGGGTCTTCCCCGCTGTCCGGTGTCACGATGGAAGGTTCGGCCCAGCGAGCGCAGATCCGGGACCCCTCCCTCGGGCCATGGGTATCGTTCTTTCTGGTGCTGGCTGCGGGGAGGATTCGGTGTGGGGAACTCACTTACGCCTTGGGCGGGTCGTGATCGGCTCCGCGATCGCAGTAGCGCTGATAGCCGTGGCATGGACGCTGGTGCTTCCGTGGGCGAGCGACACCATTCTCGGCGAGCGCCCTGACGACTTGGACGACTTCGCCCGGCTCTGCGAGGACGAGGGGGCTTCGTTAGGCGGGGCCGCCGCTTACAGTGAGCAGGTTCCGCACCCAGGTGTGCTCTTCTCCGAGGGCGGATCAAGTCCTACACATGCATTGGGGGAGGACGGTACAGATCCTTTGCCCGCTGAGGTGCAGATAGTCGCCTGCAGTCGGCGTGCCCATGTGTCCGACGAGCCGGTGGAGAGCTGCGACTACGGATTCGGTCCAGGTAATCCGGTCCTGGGCACGGTGAATGTCTACCAGGCCCGATACCGCGTTGACGTCTACGAGGCACACACGGGCCACAGGATCGGCAGCCGCATGCTGGTCGGCTACGCGAGCGAGGAATGCCCATCCAGGGCGAGCGCAGATGAGCCGGACTTCTACACCTTCCCCGGGTGGGGTCAGTACAACAACGTGCTTGAAGAGTTCGTCACTGGTGAGCAGGACCCGAACCAGGGTCCTCATACTCAGGCGGCAGCGAGGGAGGTCCGGGCTGTGGCTATTCGGGCCGACCGGCTCTTGCGCGTGAGGTGGCGGGTCATCAGAGTGATTGCTGCCCCAGCACTCCGAGTCACTCATCACCTGGGCCGCCATAACACTCATGACCAGGCGAACTACCCGCCGAACGGCCCGTAGAAGCGGACAACCCACCTCCCGCGAAGCACAGCGGGACTGATCATTCTCAGGGTGCCGGTCGTCACCTTGGCCTACACCGGCCCGGGCACCACCAACGCGCTATCGACGCCTGGGCCTGCCGGCTGAGCAGGGTGTCTGCCTACGGTTCCTCTCCCCGGCGCGACACCGCAGCGACGGGCTGCGCCAGGGACAGCGGCCGGCCGTGTGCCGACACCGTGCGACCAGTCGTCGGCCGGTAGCGGCCCGATGTGCCAGGACCAGCAGAATGCGAGCGCCTAGCCCACTCAACAGGAGCAGGCAAGGCACCCCAGGGCGGTCCTGCGATGCTTCGGCGTCGACAGGACCGAAGGCCGGAGCAGTTCCCAGGCCCAAACGGGCGCGTCTGAGGCCGCCGGCTCGTTGTCGATCCACCGGGCTGTCGACGGGCCCTGGTGGGGGAGGGGGGCCAGGCCCAGGAGTGGGCTGCAACTCGGATGCCCGACGTGGTGTCGGCATTCTCACCCACAGCGCTGTTTCTGCATGGTGCTGCGGCCGAAGACGAATGCGGGGCAGTGATCACTGCGGCCGGGATGGAGTCCGGACCAGGGAGTGATAGCACTCGATCTGCCACTGCGCGCGGTCCAGCGGCTTGCCTCGGGGCAGGACGCGGGTTCCCGTGGCCAGCGTCACGTTCCGGTCGGCGGACAGACAGAAGAGGGCGAACAGGCGCTGGCTTGCGAACTCGACTGATTCCCCGTAGTAGAAGTCCGCGACAACACGCCGGTCGTCGCGCAGGAAGGGGCGCTGGAGGAAGTCCTGCACTTCGATGGGGAAGTTCCCCAGGACGCCCAGGGTGTGAGCGGAAAGATTCAGCGGGTGCACGGACTCGGTGCGTGGAGAGGCGGCGGCCGGGGCGCGGCGGAGCCTGCGGGAGACGGCTCGTGACCAGATGGGAGGTGCCGCTGTGCTGAAGGACTGCTGCCGCATCGCTCCTGCGTCCAACCTGAGGCGCTCAACCAGATATACCCGCTTGCCATTCCGGGTCGTGGGACTGGCTTTGCACAGCCCGTTGGGCCCGAAGACGAAGGCAGTGGGACGTCCATCACCACCATCTTCCAACCGGGCCCACCATTCCAGCACGGTGCCAGCCATCTCCCGAAGCCGATTCTGCACACTCGGGCTGAGCATGTCCCAGCATCGTCGCCGGTCGGGGGCGGAAGCATCGGTAGGAAAACCACCGGGCTGATGGACCGGCGCCACCAGGAGAGGCGGCGGCGGAGCGCCTAAGCGTGTTTCCCCCTTGCCCCGCTGCACAGGCAAAAAGCCACTGCCTGACGGTAGTGCGGGACGACTTCCTTGCCCGGGAACCTCCGGAAGCTGCTCACCCGCCATGTGTCCCCCTTGATGGACGCAACGACTAACCCTTCTTACCGAAGCCGGGTCTACGGCCTGTACCAGCGTTGTGACGGTTCGACACACGCCCCTCGGCGCGACGAACCGTCTCTCAGCTTCCGTCACAGAACGCTGCCCCGGAGTAATTGTCTGTTTATGGCGACTTCGGCGCCAGACCCCTGCGCCAGCCGCCCGCAGGGGCAGCGGCAGACGCGTCGCGTTGGCTCGTCACGCCCGTGAGCTGTGGCCGGGGGCGGTGCCGTCCACGGCGTGGCGCCAGCGCTGGTAGAGCGGGGTGAGTTCGTCGAGGGTGGCGGTGCTCCAGATGCCGGCGCGTTGCCGGACGAGGCGGCTGATGTTGTCGTTGATGGCGGTGGCGATGCCGGCCCGACCGGTGGCCGGCGGGGCGGTGGCGGTCAGGAGACCGACCAGGACGAGGAGGAGGACGGTCAGCGAGGCGAGCGTGGACACAGCGGGTTCTCCCTGGTCGCTCGGACAGGCGGCACCGGGCACCGACAAGGGGGTCGTTGGTCTGTGGCGGCCGGGCCGTGGCTATGTCCAGCGTCAAGGGCAGAGAATTCTTGCTCCAAACGGAAGAATGCCGTGAGCAGGACTTTTTTGGATCGAATGTCGACATGAGCAGCCCGTGCTGAGCTGCCGTCAGACGAGTGAAAGCGGGCTGCCGAGCGGCCGCGGAGGACGATCCGACCACACCTCGTCGGAGGGCAGGTCCTCAGGGCCGGGCCACCTGCGAGGTGTGACCTCGGACACATGGCGGACACATCGCGTCAGAATCCGGAGCGCTGTCTTGTCGTACTGATGAGACGAACACTCCACCCATCGAGTCAACGATGGGGCCGAGGCGTCACCGTGGAGGTGGCGCAGACAAGGGAGGGGATTCCGATGAAGAAGCGACTGTTCAGGTTCGCCGCGCCTGCGGCTCTCGCCGGAGCGCTTGTGGGCGGCTCGGTGGTCATGGCTGCTCCAGCGCAGGCAGATACGTCCGACTGCACTCGACTCCTCAGGGGGTTGGGTTACAGGATCACGCAAGAGAGGGTCGAGGCTTGTGAACTCGGAAGCAGTGGTGGGGACTGGGCGGTCGAGGGATGCATGATCCGGCTCGGCGTAAGTGGCGTGAAATCTGACCACACCGGGCCAGCCTGCCGAGAAGCAGCGTACTGACGCCCTGGGCCGAAGACAGCCACGCATACGGAAGCCCCACCGTTGTGTGGGGCTTCCGTATCTGGACATGCCGGACTTGGGGCCGGTGAGGAAATTCTTGGGGCAGCCCACGGGACCGCGACAAAGGACCAGCCTGACGCTGCCAGGAGTCGGCATCGCCGATGACGAGGACTGGTGAGGTGTCTGGTCAGGCGCGGTGCCGTGACAGCGGCTGACCAGTCCGGCCGGGGCTGGATTGCGACGTCTTCTTCGCCCAGGAGGTGGCCGGGCCCTTGCGGGTCAGGCTCTTGGTCACCACCGTGATCCAGGTCAGGTGTGCTTCGGCGTGCCATAGTCGCCTGCTCCCTGGCACCAGAAGGTCCGAAACCGGAGTAGATCCGAAAACCTCTACGATCGCGCAACCGCCCCCGCTCGGCTCCGGCCGGGCGGGTACGTTCGTCGTTGCGGCATGCCGATGCGCCGGTCGGCTCTCGCGAACCCATACGGGGCGGACTTGTCCCGTAGCAAAGGTCTGGGGTGCTTGTCAGCGGCCAAGATCGTTTCCCCGAGTATGGCCAGCATTTTCCCGCTAGCGGTCCCCACTGGCGGCCAGCTGCACTCCCCAGGCCCGCGACCGTTGGACACGCACCGTTACGTCGAAGCGGTTTCAGCCCGCGGTTCCCTTCGTGGCGTGGGGACGGCAGACTGCCTACGTGGACACCGATCTCTATCCTGACCTGGCTGCCGCAGGCAGCCTGTCCGCGCTGCTGGAACGGGTGGCGGCGGACCTCGGCGTCGCCCTCGTGGTCGTGCCCGGCACGTGGGGATCACTCACCTCGGCGGGGATTGCTTCCTCGGTCTCCGAGCGGCGACCGCTGTCCGTCCACATCGGGTCCGAAAGCCGCTGGTTCGGTGTCTCCGGCTGGAGCCAGGGCATCGAGCTCATCACCGGCGTGACGTCCGACTTGGCGGCCGTCGTCCAGGCAGGCGTGGCATGGGGCGAGGGCAGGAGCCTGCGGGATCTTCGCGGGGAACTGCCGTTCCTGCGCTCCAGTGCGCGTGCCGAGGCTCACGAACGTGGGCCGGCCGCAGTAGTGGAGTTGCAATGGCAGGCGATGCGGGAACAGGCGGCCGGGGCCCCGGACTTCCACGCGTTTGCGGAACTCGTGGAAGCGGCGCATGCCGAACCGCGGCTGCGACAGCTCTACGTGTTCTCCAGCCACTGGACGCTCGGCTTCAGCTCCTGCACTGGATACCCGTTCCGCATTGAAGTGGCCATTTGCCCGTCATACGACGGCAGTCCCTACCGTGTTCAGGAGCACCTGCACTCGGGTGTCATCGGGGAAGCTGCCACGGCCGGGGAGGCCATCGCCATGGCGGTAGCCCAGCTCCCAACTGGCCTCGGGCCGGCCGTCGCGGGAAGTTCTGCCGCCGATGAGTGACCCGAGGACTCCGTCACCGAAAGTGACAGTTCGAGCGGCCAGATGACTTCCCGTCAGGTGGCCATGGGCGGGGAAATCCAACTGGCCACCGACAGGTGCTGCGCCAGGCCTGCGCCATGCTGATCACACGTCATGAGGGTCACAGCTCGTGGTCGAAACGGGTGGACGACGGGGCGCCCATGGTGCTGGCACACGGGCATCACGGTGACCGCACCACCTGCGTTCCGCCGGCCACGTCGACGCACTGGCCGACCCACACCCGCGAGGTGCGCTCGTCCGCGAAGGGACCCGCGGCGCGTTACCTGGCCAGCCCCCCGGTGGAAGAGGCAGACCGTGCCGCGGCCATCTCGCGGAACTTCACCCGGAACGCCGCCGGATCTGCCGCCGGCAACCGCCCGAGGCGGTGTCGAGGACGGCGAGTAGCCTCTCGCGACCCCCTCGACCCGGGCCGGCGTGACCCGCTGGGACGACATGGCAAGGTTCCTCCTGAGTGGCCGACACCAGATCCGCGCCCCGGGTTCTCGCCCGAGCCTCCTCGCGGTGCCTCGACCGGACCGCGTGAGTCGGCGGAGTCCGCCGAACCCGTACCTGCCGATCACCGGCCGTTGACCCGGCACGACACGGCCCCGGCTGTGATCTTCGCGCAGGTCGGACGAACTCCGCGACGCCACCCGAGTCCAGAGGCGGTGAGCACGAGCTTGATTCCCCGCCTGGCGGGGGCGGCGAACGAGCCCGGCCTCCATGGCCGACTCGTCCGCGCCCCCGCGTCGCCGCGGGCCAGGTGGGCTACCGCGTGCTCAGCGGAACGACGGTGGCGTTCTGGTCACCCAGAGGTGACACCGTGACCCAGTCATCCCCGAGGGGCGAAACCGTGGCGTGGTCCTCTCCCTGGGGAGCTGTGGTCACATTCTGGTCGGCCAGGGCCGAGGCCGTGGTGCCCGCCGTCATCAAGGCGGCCATTGCGCCCGCCACCGCGAAGCGTCGTATTCGTGTCATCACATACTCCCCGCATGGAATGAATCGATCTTCTGGCAGGGCCGGCCCCTTGACCTCATTCTCGATCCCCCGCACGGCGAAGTCCTTAGCCGACGGTCCACAGTCCCTTGTTCCAGAGGTGACGACCGTGACGTGGAAGGTAACTGATCTCGCCTGCTATCTACATCGATGGGATTTGGGTCGCCTGATCCCGCGGTCGCGTTTTCAGCGCCCGTTGCCGGTATTCGACTGGCGGGATGCCGTGGACAGCGCCGACATGGGGGCCGCCACGAACCGCCGCGAACCGCCGCGAACCGCCACGACGGTCAGTCCGTGTCAGGCGGTGGGCCTGTCCACCTCACGTGCGCACAAGGAGGGGTGGCGCGCACTTATGCCATCGCCGCGTCGAGATCGGCCACCGTGCGGTAATGGACGCCGGTCATGCCAAGCGCTCTGGCTCCTTCGACGTTCTCCAGCCTGTCGTCGACGAACAGGCAGCGCTCGGGCGCGACGCCGGCGAGCTGTGCGGCGATCTCGTAGATGCGCCGATCAGGCTTCGCGACGCCGACTCGCGCGCTGCTGACCACGGCGTCGGCGAAGTCTGTCAGCCCGATCCGCTCAAGGTGCTCCTCCAAGGTGTCCGTGGCGTTGGTCACCAGCACCAACGGAACCCGCTCCCGCGCCTTCGTCAGCAACGCCCGGACCCCCTCATCCACCGTGAACGGCACCGCCACGAACTCGGCAACCGCCTGCCTGGCCCGCTCGTCGCCGCCGAGGGCGACAGCGATGGAGTCGACCCACTCCTGCTCGGTGACAAGCCCGAGAGTGGCCGGCCCGATGAGAGCGGGGTCGAAGGCGGTGCGCATCAGGGGGAGCCCGTAGCGGGCCTCGATGTCGGCCTGGGCACCATGGTCGAAGTGGCGGAGCACACCGTCGAGGTCGCAGAGCACCGCGTCGAAGGAAATCATCTCTCCCCATTGTGCCGCGCGGCTCCGCAGATCCCATCTCCTGGTCCTACTGGGCCCCGGCTCTTCGTGCGGTGAGGGGGCCGTATGCGCACCGACATCGCTCAGGAGGTCGACTCGGGGGCAGGTCTCGACGGGACGCGCACCGCCATGAGCGCCGCCACGACAGCTGAGGGCGTGCCCGGGTGTGAACTCGCTGAACAGCGAGGGAAGAGCCCTCCCGGCCGCGCCCAGGACACAAGTGTTGAAGACCAGCCTTCCGGCAACGGAATCAACGGCCTCGTCGCGCTCCCGGGGCCCAACCGGATGACGCCGCCCGTGGCCGGTTCGGCGGCCATCGCCGCTGGACACCGGGCTCGGACTGAGTAGGCTTGATGAGCCCCACCCCGACCCTGCCGCAGTGCGGAGCCGTCCGCACCTTGCCGAGGATCTCCCCGGTGTGACAAGGACGCCCTCGACCGCTGCTCGTGTCCGTTGTTCAACGCCGGGAAGACGTTCATGAAGCAAACCGAGCCGCCCATCGAGGCCGTCATCTTCGACCTCTTCGGCGTGATCATCGGCTTCGACAATGACATCGTGCCTGCGCGACTCGCCAGGCACTGCGCCGATCCCGCCGACGCCCTTCGGCGCTTCGACGGACTCATGGCCCGCTACGAGATCATCACCGGCGAGGTGACCTTGCGGCAAGTACACCGCCAACTCGTCGATGCCCACGGACTCACGCTGACCTACCCGCAATTCGAAGCCGCCTGGCTTGAGCCCTACTCCTGGCCGATGCCCGGCATGGCCGACCTGGTCAAAGCGCTGTCCGAGAACCATCCCCTGGTACTGCTGTCCAACATCGACCACGACTACTGGCAGGTTGTGCGAGCGACGCAGCCGGAGCTCGAGCTTTTCACCGAGCTGCTGGTGTCCTGCGACCTCGGGTACGCGAAGCCGGAATCCGAGGCTTTCCTACGCGCGAGCCAGGCGGCCGGCGTGCACCCGGAGCGGTGCCTCTTCGTCGACGACACGAGGACTAACGTCGAGGCCGCTCGGGCACTTGGCTTCCAGACGCACTGGTTCCGCGATGCTGCCAGCTTCATCGAATACCTCGAGCCGTGTCCCATCCGGTGACTCGGCGTAGGCGGTTGTAGCAGTACAAGGCAGCGCCAAGCCCGAGAATGGGCAGTCGCGACGAACCGCGTCCAAGTCGATCTCCGTGGCAGGACGGATGGCCAACCGCTCCCTCTACCCTGGTGAAGCGTCAACCCTGTGCGTGGGCCAGTGACGAGGCAACAGACGGCTCGCACGAGCTGTACACGCTGAAGCACCGGGCTGCGGCTGGACGCGTACGTCCGCACCGGCGCCGGCCATCCGCGTCGCATCATGGACGAGGAGTTCGGCCGCGGGACAGCGCCCTGGCACGTGCGAGAGTACCTGGACCTCAATCGCTGGATGCGCGAGCACAACACGCGGCAGCCGGACCAGCGGGTGCGGTTCCTGGGCGCAGACTTGTCGGACCCGCGGTTTGGCGACACCCTGTTCCAGGACGTCATCGACCACGTCGGCCGGCGCCTTCCAGATCTGCTCTCCCTCTGAGCGGTGCGCGGTGGCCTCGGCGGCAACACCGCTGCCCAGACATGTGGACGTGTCTGACACTCGCAAGACATGCCCCAGATCAGCAGTGTCGGACGCGAAGCATTCCTGTGCGGGCACCCCCGCACCCGATACTCCGTCAATGGACGTCGTCAAGCTTTGGGCGTCGCTCGCTGAGCTGGGCGAACGGGTTCAGGCGTTCCCTTCGAAGCAGGAGTGGATATACCGATATGCCCTATGAACAAGACCGCGGGGTCACGCCTCCGGCTGCGGGAAGCGCGGTGTGGCTCAAGGGGCAGCTGCTGGAGATCGCTTCCGCGTTGCCTTCGCACCGCCGCCCAGTAGTGGTCCGTGAGTGGACGGACCCGGTACAGCTGCGCGACCCCGAACCGGTCGGCCACCGGTTCCTGTTCCTCATCTGCCTCGATCCCGACGAGCGCCCCTCGTCTTACGGTTTCGACGACGTCCTGACCGCCTTCACTGCTGCCAGTTGGATCACCACGCACCGGCGGTTCTCGGGCCAGCCCGGGGAGAGCTGGGCGACAGCTCGACGGGAGGATTTCGAGGTCAGGGTCTACGAGGGCAACGGACCCGGGATCCTGGCCCTTACCGGCTGGACACCGGTCGTGTACACCGGACGGCAGCTGGCCCAGCCGCCCTTCACTCTCAGCACGGCCTGCGGCGTGCTGTGCGACGACTGCCACGGCTGGGGAGTGTGCCTGCTCTGCGAAGGCAGGGCCTACAGCGGCGGCGAGGGCGGCTACGGACGATGCGACTGCGCCGCGAACAACGCTGGCCCCGGCAACTGCATCGAATGCGGCGGGACAGGGCTTCTCACCGCCGAGGAAGCGTCGTGGAAACGAAGGCGGTACGGGGTGCCCGATCCCGACGCAGGTGACGCCTTCGGGCAGACACCGGCCGAGGGCGGTCACGCCTCCAACACCAGCGCCTTTATCGCTGTCAGCCAACGGGCTTGTGGCTGCGGGGAGTTCCGGTGCTTCTGGCGGAACGTGCTCACCGAGGTTGGCGACCACGCCATCTCCCGGTTCACCGGCGTCTGCCAGGGATGCGCCGCACAGCGTGCCTACGCGTTCGAACTCCCCCGGCCATAAGCTTTGGTGGTGGGAGGATGCCCGGACGGTCGGGGGGATGGTGCGGGGCTGGCCGGACCGGAAGGGGGAGGGAATCGGGCATGGCCACCGTTGTTCCTATTCTGATCGGCGTCGTCGTGGCGGTCCTCGCAGCCTTGGCCCTGGTGCGCCGCCGCTCGCGGCGACGGCAGCTGGTGGCCGGGGCGCCCGCAGGGCCGGCTCGGCCGTCCTTCCCGACACCTGCGCCGGCACCACTGCCGCCATCGCGTCCGGGCACACCGCCGACGGCGTCACCGGACTCGGCCATCCTGTCGACCGACCGGTTCACCTTGCTGGAGGGGCTCGGCCGCGGCGGGATGGGGGTGGTCTGGCGGGCGCGGGACAACGTGCTGGGCCGGCAGGTGGCGATCAAGCAGCTGCTGCCGGCGGCGGACGCGGCACCGCAGGTGCGGGCGACCACCCGCGCCCGGATGCTGCGCGAGGCCCGGGCCGCCGCCCGCCTCGACCACCCGGGGGCCGTGACCGTTCATGACGTCCTGCTCGACCACGACTCGGTTCTCATCGTGATGGAACTGGTCAGGGCCACGACACTGGCGGTAACGATACGGAACGGGGGGCCGCTGCCGCTCCGACGGGTCGCCGCGATCGGGCGGGACCTGCTGGACGTGCTGATGGCGGCGCACGAGCTGGGCATCGTCCACCGGGACGTCAAACCGGCCAACGTCCTGCTCCCACCCGACGGGTCCGTGAAGCTCGCCGACTTCGGCATCGCCGAACTGGCCGGCGACCCCACGCTCACCACCACGGGGGCCGTCCTCGGCACCCCCACCTACATGGCACCAGAGCAACTCCGCGGGCTGACGAGTTCCCCCGCCACCGACCTGTGGGGGCTGGGCGCCACGCTCTACCACGCCGTCGAGGGACAACCAGCATTCGGCGGGCCGGGCCCCATGGCCGCCTTGGCCGCCGTCCTGACGGACCCACCGGCGGCACCGCGCCGGGCGGGCAAACTGGCCCCGCTGCTCGTCGGACTTCTCGCCAAGGAACCGCAGGACCGGCCGGCACCGACCTGGCTGCGCGCCGAGCTGGCCGAGCTGGCGCTCCAGGCCTGAACCCGCGCCAGGAGCCCGGCGGTGTGATGGGGCGGTGGGGTGGCTTCGGACGGGTGTCAGCAAGGGCATGGTATTGAGCTGCTGGTGGTGGGTGGGCCTAGAAGCCCAGTCACCTTGCCCCTACTCGAAGCCCGATCTCATCTAGCGCGGTCTGTTGTTCGATGGGGAGGGTGTCGCGCCGGCTGCGCATGTTGCTGCGCCACACCCCGAGCTTCACTGCGACGGTCTCGCCCGGCTCCTGGTCTCTGCCGCCGGCACCCTCCTCGAGGACCAGGTGCTCGACATGGCCGCGGGGGACCTTCAGGAGCCCTGGCGGGCGAGGTACTGCCGGGCGGTGGCCGGGCCCCGCTCGAACGACCCCGGTCGCCGGACGGCTTCCGCGCGGCCGGCACCGGCAGGCCGCCAACCCACGGTGTTCCGTCCGGTCAGCCCGAGCCGCTGGACGCCGAACCGTCTCCGCCGAGAAGCTCACGGCGCACGGAAAGCGCCCAGCTGTTGTTGGGTTCGAGTTCGAGGCCCCGGTTGAGGTCGATGAGGGCTTTCTCCGTACGACCGGCTAAGCCGTGCAGGCTGCCGCGTGCGGCGAGGGCGACGACATTGTCGGGGTCGAGATCGATGGCCCGGTTCAGATCGGCCAAAGCTTGTTCTTGTCGACCGGCGTTGTAGCGGGTGATTCCGCGGTCTGTTAGTTCGCGAGCGGTGAGCTGCTCGGTTTCCCGGGGCGCGGCTAGCTGGTCACTGGTCGGTGGTGTGGGATCTCCGGTGGGCACGGGGGGCGCCTGCGCGGGTGTGGGGTGTGGTGCCTGCCGCTGCAGGGTGAGGAGGTGGGTGTCGTGGCTGCGCATGTAGAGGACGGGGGTGATCCATTCCAGGGTGTCGGGGTGCCAGCTGGAGATGGCGATGCGTGCGATGCGGACGGCTTCGTCGATGCCGCGGTTGGAGGCCAGAGCCCGGTAGAACGCGCGGGAGAAGGCTTTCGCGGCGTCGTCGGTGATGGAGTACTGCATGGCCACTACCGCCGGGATCCGCCTGACCAGGGAGGCGCCGGCGCTGGAGAACACGTCCGTGGCCACGGCGGTGGCGGTGGCGCAGCTGTTGAGGACCACCAGGTGCGGCATCACCCCGGCAGCGGTGAGCACGTCACCCACATGGGAGGCGGGCACCAGATGGGCCTTGCCTCGGTCGTCGGCGAACGCGATACCGCCCTCGCCGCGCGCGGCGTCGAATCCGCCGTGCCCGATAAAGTGGAACAGATGGTAGGGCCCGCCGGCCAGCAGGGCGTCCATGAGGTCCTCCAACCGCTGCCCGTCCACCCACTCCAGGTCCACCAGCCCCTGCTGCCGCAGCGGCTCCAGCGCATCGGTGAGCTGCTCGCGCTCGGCGTCAGCGTCCAACTGGGCCAGGTTCCCCGGCAGCGCGGTCATGCCCAGCACCCGCAGCGGGCCGTCGACCCGCACCTGCCTCACCGTCTCGGGCGCCTCGACGTACCGCACCAGGGCGCTGCGGCGACACACGTACTCACCGCGCAGGTCATCGAACAGCAACTCCCACGGCAGGACCGCCAGCTCGGCCGGCAGCCGCAGCACGATCCGGAAAGGCTCCCCCTCCCGTTCGACCACCTCGCGGCTGGCCGCCAACAACGCACCGGAGTGTCCCCCCAGCACCGCGGTGAAGAGCCCCGCTCCGAGCTTCCGCAGCGGCGCCTCGATCGCCGACATCAGCGGCCGGGCCGCCCGAACCCGCGAACTGGACGCCAACACCCTCGCCTGCACCGCCTCCAGCCCAGCCACCAGCGCATCCGCATCCAGCAGAACCGGGCCGGTGTACTCCCCAGCAGGAGAACGCACCCCCACCCGAAAGCCCTCGCCCTCCCGAACCAGCTCCACCACGAAATCCAGGCCGCCCGCCACGCCTTGACACCCTCCCCACCACGACGAAGTCGTCCCCAAGGCATCCAACCAGCAACCTCGCCCCGACGACACAACCCGGCCACTCCTGCCATCAGGACCGGAGGCAGCAATCGCACCGGACAGCCAAGCGAGCCGCGCGCCCGGCTCCCCTACAACCCGATCTCGTCCAGGGCGTTCTGCTGCTCGACGGGCAGCATGTCCCGCCGGCTGCGCATGTTGCTGCGCCACACCCCCAGCTTCACGGGCACGGTCTCGGGCTGCTCTTGGTCCCCGCTGCCGGCGGCGTCTTCGAGGACCAGGTGCTCGACATGGCTGCGGGGAACGCGGAGGTGGCCCTCCCGAGCGAGGTACTGCCGGGCGGCGGCGAGACCCCGCTCGAACGACCCGGCGCGCCCGCCGGTGGGCTTCCTCGCGGCCGGCACCGCAACACTGCCGGCCTCCCGGCCCGACCGGCTCCTGCACGCCCTCCACGGCTCCCTGAGCGGCTTCAGGGGCAGCCTGGAGCGGGCCGATGCCCAGATCCGCCAGCAACCCGCGCTGCGCCTCGGAGAGGTGTTTCCAGCTGTGCCGCTGCCGGCGCAGCCATGTCCCGACGTCGATGCCGGCCACGGTGACGCCGGGGAGGATGTCGTCGGGGTGGGCGCCGCCCTCGACGCAGGCCTGGACGCCGGCGTAGTTCCTCTGCCACTCGATGGGCCAGGCCGGGTTCCAGGACGGGTCGATCGCCGCCAGCTGGCGCGCGCGGCGCTCGGCTCGGGCCGTGTCCTTCCCGAGCCCGCCGGGCCGCCGCAGGTTCGCCAGGAGCATCCCCACCGGGCGGTCCAGGATTGTCGCGGACCTCGGCGCCGCCAGCGTCCCGTACTCGCCGTGGTAGGCGCGCAGGACGTCGAGGGTCTCCTCCCACGCGAGCTCGCGTTCGTCCCACACCATGCCCAGCGCCTCCAGGCGCCGGGCGCGGCCGCCGTTCATCGCGCCGGCCTGGAAGACCTTCCGCTGGTCGGCGACCCACTGCCAGAGAGGGAAGGCGCCCTCGCGGTGGGAGAAGGGCACCCGCGCATGCTTCTCCCACTTCCGGTAGGCTCGCAGCGCCTCCAACCTCCGGCCCCAGTCCTGGCGTTCGGTGTCGATGACGTTGTAGGCGATCCACTCCGCGACCGCCGCCGGATCCCGCTTCGAGGAGAACCGGAGCAAGAGCCGACCTTCCTCCTCACCATCCTCCGGCGGCAGGCTGATGTCGGCGGGCTCGCGGCGCGGCTACGCACCGCGCCGCTGCACCTGGCCGACCAGCTGCTGACGCTGGACCAGGTCTGCGCAACCGCCGAGCGGATCGACGGCCTGGCCCTTCCGCAGGTCAGGCGTGGGCCTCGGTGGCCGTCTTGAGGATTCGGACATCATCTGAGGCTCAGCGGCCGGGCACGGCGTGAGACAGCGCGAGAAGCCGCAGGTCACAGCATCGCCACGTGACATAGGAGCGCTCGCCGCGCCCCGGTCCCTGGCACACCTCGTGTCAGGCGCCGGCGTATTCCGTTCGGCTGCCCCGCAGGACACAGGCGAGCACGGCCCGGTTCAGTCGTGAAGCACCGCGTTCCCTATCGCGAGTTGGGTATCCGGGCAGCTGTCGCCTGCCAGCTCGGTTGTTATGAGCAGCCGCGCCACCCCGGTGACGTCCACGGTCACTTCCCTGGGACGGTTGATCTCCGCTCCCACGGATTCCAGTTGCTGCCCGTCACCTGAGATCGTGATGCTCGCGGGCGTTGCGATGGTGTTGTCGTCTAACCCGAATATGAGGGTGAGGGTCGTGTACCGCTCGTTGATGCTGTAGTCCATATCCTCGTTGCACGAGTATGCGATCAGCATGGCGTCTTCGTACCGAACGCCGCCCATCGTTGCCGAGCCGAGCTCGTAGGAGGGATAGTTGCCCACCTCCTCCAAGTCGGCGAGCGCCACCTCTCCGGGCGGCAGTGGCGCTGGCTCCTCCTCCTCTCCCGACCCGGTGTCCTCACCGCTGCCACTGTCCGCGTCCGGTGACGCGGTGACGGTGACCGTTGCGGTGGACCGGATCGTCTCCGTCACCGTCACCGCCGTGGCCGTGGGGGAGTCGATCACGGTCGGCAATCCGAGGAAGCCCAGCAAGAGACCGACAAGACCGGTGACCGCGGTGATCAGGGCTGCCATCTCGCCCAACACCCGGACTGGGCGCCCCCGTTCACCCGGTCCTGGCGATCCGGCGTCGGAACCGTCGTCGCCGCCCGGCCTGGGCCGCGGAGGTCCAGGCGGCATCGGCGGGATTCCGCCTCCCGACGACGTCACCCCGCTCACGGACGGCTCGTTCGGGCACGGCGCGCGCGACGGACGGTGAAGGCGCCTCCTAAAGAATCCATCCACACATTGAACCCGAACCAACCCCTGCGTGACAGGCCCACAGCAGCAGAATGACGCCGTCGGCTGTGTACGCGGGGGCGAGAGTCGTTTCGACGTGGTTCAGGGAGTCACTTCGAGGCTCTGCCTCGTGATCAACATCGATGGATTCGGGAGTCACTACGGCCCTCCTCGCGGGCCGAGTGCGGCCATCGCTCTCCACTCCTCACAGATCAGGCTCCGCCGACCGGCTGTGGCAGTACCGGTCACGGGCTCGTCTATTCGCATCGAAGGGCATTGGCGCTGCTTCCGAAATCGCGACCGTGCCCGAGGTGCGCCCTACAACCCGATCTCGTCCAGCGCGGTCTGCTGTTCGATGGGCAGGGTGTCGCGCCGGCTGCGCATGTTGCTACGCCACACCCCGAGCTTCACCGACACCACCCTTGGGCTGCTCCTGGTCCCCGCCTGCGACAGCGTCTTCGAGGGCCAGGTGCTCGACGTGGCCGCGGGGAACGCGGAGGTGGCCTTCGCGGGCGAGGTACTGGCGGGCGGCGGCTAGGCCGCGTTCGAAGGACCCGCTCCGGCCGCCTGACGGCTTCCTCGCGGCCGGCACCGCAACACTGCCGGTCTCCGGCCCGGCAGGCTCCCGCGTGCCCTCCACGGCGCCCTGTACGGCCTCAGGAGCCGCCTGGAGCGGTCCGATGCCCAGATCCCCCAACAGCCCGCGCTGCGCCTCGGACAGGTGCTTCCAGCCGTGCCGCTGCCGGAGCAGCCACGTGCCGACGTCGACGCCGGCCACCGTGACGCCCGGCAGGATGTCGTCGGGGTCTGCGCCGCCGTCGACGCAGGCCTGGACGCCGGCGTAGTTCCTCTGCCACTCGATGGGCCAGGCCGGGTTCCAGGACGGGTCGATCGCCGCCAGTTGGCGCGCGCGTCGTTCAGCACGGGCCGTGTCCTTCCCGAGCCCGCCGGGCCGTCGGAGGTTGGCCAGGAGCATCCCTACCGGGCGGTCCAGGATGGTGGCTGACCTCGGCGCCGCCAGCGTCCCGTACTCGCCGTGGTAGGCCCGCAGGACGTCCAGGGTCTCCTCCCACGCGAGTTCCCGCTCGTCCCACACCATGCCGAGCGCCTCCAGGCGGCGGGCGCGGTTCCCGTTCATGGCGCCGGCCTGGAAGACCTTCCGTTGATCCGCCACCCACTGCCCCAGCGGGAAGGCTCCCTCGCGGTGCGAGAACGGCACCCTGCTGTGGCCGACCCGCTTCCGGTAGGCGCGCAGCGCCTCCAACCCGCGGCCCCAGTCCTGGCGTTCGGTGTCGATGACGTTGTAGGCGATCCACTCCGCGACCGCCGCCGGATCCCGCTTCGAGGAGAATCGGAGCAAGAGCCGGCCCTCTTCCTCACCCTCCTCCGGCGGGACGCCGATGTCGGCCGTCGGCGACTCCGAGCCGGTGTTCGTCTGCGGAATAGCCAGCAATTCAATGGCCTGTTCATCATGTGCACGGAGCCCTTCGAGTACCTTCACCAAAGGCTTATACGAGGCCGAGGAGAACATATCGTCGGGCTGCTCGCCAGGTGCCAGGAACACCGGCACGATAAGCGAGGCGAGCTTACCTTCACCAGGCTTCTGCCGCAGGGCGCGGCCGATGGCCTGGACGATATCGACTGGCGATCCCTTCGGATCCAAAAGAGCCACGGAATCCACCGCGCGAATGTCGACGCCTTCCCCGAGGACGCGGCAATTCGAGAGGACCGCGAGGCCGGCTCGGGTGCCGAATTCTCCGAGAACGGTCCGGCGGTGGTCGGCTTCGTGCTCGCCCTTCAACCACCCCGACCAGACCCTCGCCGGATACCGCTCCGGCTCCACCTGGTGCAGCTTCTTCCCGACCGCCGGCAGCCCGGTGGCGAAAGCTTCGGCCTCGACGGTCCGGTGGTGGAAGGTGATCATCGTCTTCAGATCGTGCTCACGCGCGGTCTTCAGCATCGCCGCCTGGAGCGCCCCGAGCCGCAGGCCGCGGATCTTCTCCTCACGCTTCTCCGGGCCGTAGAGCTGGTCAGGAGGCAGCTGCGGGTCGACCAGCTCGACCACGATGATCTGATACCGCGCAAGCAGACCCCGAGCGACTCCCGAGGCCAGGTTCATGCGGTAGACGACCGGCCCGAAGACGGCCTCATCGTCCGTGCTGGCGGCCATCTCCTCCGGCAGCGGATCCCGCAGCGGATCGGTGGGAGGCCGCTCCTGCCAAATGCGGGGCGTCGCCGTCAGGTACAGACGCCGCAGCGAGGGCAGCAGGCTGTTGTCGTGGACGTCGGCCCACGCCTTCCCCATCGAGCCGGACGTCCGGTGCGCCTCGTCGACGACCACCAGGTCGAACGGCCTCATGGGCAGGCCGTAGGAGCCCTCGAACGCCTCCACCAGGACCGGCAACGACGAGTAGGTCGCGTACACGATCACCGGGCCAGAGCCGTGCCACAGCGCCAACTGAGGGGCGCTCGTGGTCGCCCGCACCCCGCGCCCCCACAGCACCGGGTCGTCGCCGAGCGAGCACACCGCGACCGCCGGCCCCTTATGGCCGGCCGCCTGCCACGCGCCGACCGTCTGAGTCAGCAGATCCAGCGTCGGCACCAGGACCAGCACCCGGCCATTCCGTGCTACCTTTCGTGCCGTGAAAGCGGCCACCATCGTCTTTCCCGAACCGCACGGCATCACCACCGTCGCACGCAATCCCGCCGCCGGAATCCGCGTTCCCGGCGGAATATCCAGCGCCCGCGCCCCGGCCTCTACCGCCTCAATTTGATGATCCCGGAGCTTAAAAGGCGCCGTCGCCATTTCATCTCTCCCGACAGAGAACCGAAACACTGAAGACCGTCGACACCCTTCCCGCACGCTCAACCGGGAGGCCGTCACGATCCCTGAGTCTACACAGATGCATCCTGCCCCATGCAGAGCTTGATGCACTGTTATACACGTCACGCGAGCAGCGTGACGCCTTGTCAGCACCCGGCGCCCCGGGCGCACTTGACGTCCTGAGGAGAGCAGTTGACCGGACGGCCAACCCTCCCCGTCAACCCGACGCCGCACCCGGAATGCACCCGAACGAGACCTGGGCCAGGGTGGAGCCGCGCCCCGCCCGTCGGTTCTGTCGACCCGCCTCAAATCTCGGGGCCTGCCCGGGATTCCTGTAGTTACACAGGCTGCATCATCCCGCGATGCAGCCACCGCCATCCCTTGCTGCCGTTTTTCGGGCGGAGCGAAGCGGAGCCCGCACTATCGCCGCGAAGCGGCGATAGTAACTGCGGTCGGATTCCCGCGAAGCGGGAATCTGTTGCCCCGCGCGAAGCGCGGGGCCCCGTCCGCGAAGCGGACGGTCTTACAAGCGCGCGCAGCGCGCTTGTACCCGCTCCGCGGG